>JAFAHH010000588.1 GCA_019237355.1 Acetobacteraceae bacterium
GGCCGCCGTGGAAACCAGCATTGCGGCCGGGTCGGCTACGAAGGCGGCACTGTCGGCCAGAGCGAGCTTCATAGCCTCGATCGCGAGGTGGATCGTGGCCGGGTCGTCCACGCCAGCGCCGCTGTCCCCAACCGCGTCCAACAGGCCCAATGCCATTAGGGCAGAGATACCCTGGCCGTTTGGCGGGATCTCATGCAACATCGCCCCAGCGTAGGGGAAGCTCAGCGTGCCTACCCATTCGGCGCGGTGAGCCTCCAGATCCGCCAAAGTCATCGCGGCGCCGTGGCGGGCCGCGTCGGCCACTGTCACCCGAGCCAATTCGCCCCGGTAAAAGGCCTCGCCTCCACTCGCGGCGATTATCTCCAGCGTGCGGGCGTGCACCTCCGACCGGAATATTTCTCCAGCACGCGGTGCGCGGCCCCGGGGCAGGAAGCATTCGGCAAAGCCCGGCTGATCACTCAAGGATACCGCGGCTTGCGCCCAGATCCGGGCGACGGTTGGGGTAACAGCGAAGCCGTCGCGGGCGAAGCGGATCGCGGGAGCAGCGACCTGCTCCAGATTTAGCCGGCCGAACCGCCGGCTCAGCTCTGCCCAGGCCGCGACGGCGCCCGGTACAGTCACGGACTCCCAGCCCAGATGCGGCATCTCCTCGCGTCCAGCAAACCGCTCCGGCGTCCACCCGGCCGGAGAGCGGCCGGAGGAGTTCAGCCCATGAAGCTGCTTGCCGTCCCAGACAATCGCGAAGGCGTCACTGCCCAGGCCGTTGCCGCTGGGCTCCACCACCGTGAGCGCCATTGCTGCGGCCAAAATGGCGTCTACCGCATTTCCGCCCTGCAAGAACATTGCCATCCCAGCCTGGGAAGCCAAGGAATGCGAGGTGGCAATTGCGAAGCGCCCGAATACTGGGGCGCGAGCGGAGGGATAGGACACGCCGTAGTCGATTTCCCGCATGATGGGCTCCCTCCGGGCCAGTTCGCCAGGATAGAGCGCCGTAAGCGGATGCGAAAGAATAGCTGCTGTTCGGGAGCGGTGGCTCAAAGCGTCATCTGACTAGACCCGGCTGGGGTCGCCGGTCGTGCCTTAAAAAGGGTATGGTACGAGGTGCTATACCGGACGGCAGAGGAGCAGGAGATATGCAAGCGACAGATCGCATCACCGGTTTCCGGAGATTCATCGAGGCTTGGACCCAGGGGAATCTGTCCGCAGTCGACGAGTTGATGGCTCCTAACGTGGTCTACCATACGCCCCCGTTTCCGGACTTCTCAGGTACAGAGGGACTGAAGCAGTTCATAAGCGGCTTCTACTCTGCTTTTCCCAACGACCTTCAGGTCGTCTTCGATGAGGACCTCGTTGCAGGGGACGCGACCGCCCATCGATGGAACGCGAGGGGCTCGTTCAAGGGCCGCTCGCCACTCCTAGCGATGGAGCCGACCGGGCGACTCGCCACAGCAACAGGCTGCCACATCTGTCACTGGTCTGGCGACCGCTGCGTCGAGGTCTGGCACTTCGGCGATTGGCTCGGTTGGCTGCAGATGGCGGGCGCCGCGCCGCCGTTGAATGTTTTCGAATCCATCGGTACATTCGGATAATCCGCTCTCCCCGAGGCAAGCTGCCGTAATCACTGGTTGCTGGTTTGCAGGGGGCGAGCGGTGGGCCGCGCCGAGCGGGGACGCCGCGCCACCTATAGCGACCGTTCCGGTACAATTCAGGGACAGGCTCTACGGTGAGGAGTTTGTCCACAGAGCTTACCTGAAGCGCTGCCCCTGAATTAGGGATTGTAGCACAAAAGAAAATACCTGATCGTGTGTGCGGCAAAGCAGAGGACCCGAGCCTATGCCGAACGTCGCGAAAGCAACCGCTCTTTTCCTCGCGTTGGGTCTCGCCGGAAGCCCCGCGCTGGCGAACGATGGCCCGCCTGCCTGGGCGTATCCAGTCAATCCTCCGGGTCTGAAAGTTACGCCCGATGATGGAGTGCCGCGTCACGTGCCGGACAGCGATGCGGCGTTCACGCTCACTCAAATCCGCGATCTGTTCTTCGCACCGGATTGGCACCCGGAGGATCATCCGCCGATGCCGGAGATCGTGGCACATGGGCGAAAACCCGACGTCCTAGCATGCGGCTCATGCCACCGGGCGGACGGCTCTGGCGGTCCGGAAAACGCCAAAATCGCCGGACTGCCGCCGGCGTATATCGTGCAGCAGATGGCAGATTTCAAAAGCGGCACCCGCACGACCTCGGTCAAAAGGCTACCTCCTGAGCTGATGATCTCCACGGCAAAAGCGATCAACGATCAGGAGATCGCAGCGGCCGCCGCGTATTTCTCGGCGTTGCAGCCGAGGGCGGATATCCGGGTCATCGAAGCGGAGAATGTCCCGAAGCCGGAGATCACGGGATGGCATCTCACCCTCGCCGCAGATCATGAAATGGAGCCGCTCGGGGAACGTATCGTCGAGGTTCCTGAGAACCTCGAAGATTTCGAGCTTCGCGACGGCCGGGCACGCTTTCTGGCTTTTGTTCCGCCGGGAAGTATTGGGCGGGGGCAGGCGCTTGTTACTTCGGGGGAGGGCAAGACCGTCTCATGCGGCATTTGTCACGGGCGCGATCTTAAAGGACTTGGGCCCATTCCGGGTATTGCCGGACGGTCCCCGAGCTACATCGTCCGCCAACTCTATGACTTCAAAGTGGGCAATCGCGCAGGTAGTTGGAGTG
>JAFAHH010000669.1 GCA_019237355.1 Acetobacteraceae bacterium
CTTAGTGTAGCCACAAGTCGCTGGCTAGGGAGCTTCCGCTTAGAGGGGGTCCGGGGAGAACCATGGCTCCCGCTCTTCGTGGGGGGCCCGGCGTACGTAGGATCACAGAACCCGGCGCCAAATTATCAGGCAGCGGCCAAGGAACCACTGTTCATGCCTGGCCCGGTTGTGGATGGCATCGAGCCGACCGACTATTCCGTTAGGTCTGTCCGCCAGCGGCGGCGGCCACCACGCGCGTGCGCAAGTCCGAGGAATAACGTGCGGCCATTCATGCTGGCCTCCGATCCAGCCCACAGGGTGAATCAGAATTTCTGCCGCGCCGGAATCCCCCCGGTGATTCGACTAAGAGCTAAAGTGCTCTAGGCCGGCGATGCGGCTTAGCCCCTTTCGTTCTCGCGCCGCGCCCCCTAGGATTAGAGCAGATCGCGCTTGACTGGAAAGGCTCGCGATTCCAGGAGCGCGTAACCAGGTTCCCACCGCGCTGGGCGCGATCGGGCCCGAAGATGCTCGCCAAACAAAGACCGAGACCAGTTTCGGGCTGCACAGTCAGCCTGAAACTGGTCTAGCTCGCAAATTCTCCTGGTCGCAGTTGCCGCGCGAGCCGATCGAGCACGCCATTGGCCATCCGCGGCTCATCGCCGCTGAAGAAACCATGCGCGACATCAATATATTCGTTGATGACGACCTTGGCCGGAGCCCCTTGGCTCATTGCCAGCTCGGCAGCTCCCGCCCGCATCAGCGCCCGCAAGACCGGATCGATGCGTGCCAATGGCCAGTCTGAAGGCAATGCCTCGGCGAGCATGCGATCAAGCTTGTTCCGCTGCGCCACCGCAGTTCGCACAATCCGTACAAAGAGCGGCGCCTCGGCCGCGGGCACACGTCCTTCTTCGAAACCGCCATCACCGGGCAAGTCACCCAGCCTGTGCCGCACGAACTGTTCGATCACCGATTCGGGGTTGTCTTGCGCCTGCTCGCTTTGAAACAGGGCCTGCACTGCCGCGACACGGCTCGCGGTTCGCGCCCTGGTTGTTGCCATCATGCCGCTCCAAACCGTCTTGCAGCAGCAATCTGCAGTAACACTGCGCCTGCTGCTTCCGCACCTTTGTTAGGTCCTCGGCGCGATGAGCGCGCCATTGCCTGGTCCAGCGTATCGACGGTTAGCAATCCCGTTCCAAGCGCAATCCCATACTGCAGAGCCACACGCATCAAACCACCCATCGCCTCGCGGCAAATATGCTCGTAGTGGTCCGTTTCGCCTCGGATCACACAGCCCAAAGCTAGGAACCCATCGTAAGAATGCCGGCCGCGCAAGGCGATACGGATTACCTGCGGCAATTCGAACGCGCCCGCGACGTCCAAAGTATCGAATTTCGCCCCTACCTCGTGCAGTACCCCGATCGCGCCATCAGTAAGCCGGTCAACGACTTCGCGGTAATAAGGGGCACGGACGACTAAAATATTCGGGGCCGCCCCCTCAATTCTGGGCGGACCGCGGTAAGATGCATCCTGCGTGCTCATAGCCCTATCAGCCGCCCAACAATCAGGTTTCGATAGGCCGCTGGTCGACGATATCCAATCCGTACCCTTCGAGGCCCACGATGGTTCGTTTTGTGTTTGAAAGCAGCACCATCTCGCTGACGCCGAGATCAAGCAGGATCTGCGCACCAATTCCGTAATCGCGCAATTCCTGCTGTGGCCTGGGGCTAGCCGCCATTTTGTGCACGCGTTCGCTGATGGCCGTGGGTCGCGTTTCACGGATGAGCACGACAATGCCGCGGCCCTCGCGGGCAATGATCCGCATCGCCGCGTGTAGAGTAATCCAGTGTGGGCCGCCAATCATGTCATCGAGCAAATCGATAGCATGCATGCGCACCAGAACGGGCTCAGGGCCGCCGATATTGCCTTTCAGGAACGCAACGTGCTCGGCGTACTCAACTTTGTTCGCAAATACAATGACGCGCCAATCGCCTCCCGCCACGTGCTTGATTGTGCCTTCGGCGACTCGTTTAACCAGCCGTTCGGTCCGGCGGCGGTAGGCGATCAGGTCGGCGATGGTACCAAGCTTAAGGTTATGGCGCTGCGCAAACCCGATCAAATCCGGCATGCGGGCCATGGTGCCATCATCATTCATGATCTCGCAGATCACGCCGGCCGGATACAGTCCAGCCAGCCGCGCGATATCAACCGCGGCCTCGGTGTGCCCGGCGCGAACCAGAGTACCACCCTCGCGGGCAACTAAAGGAAAGACGTGACCGGGCGTGATCACATCGTCGCGGCTCGATTCAGGATTGATTGCGACGGCAATCGTGTGGGCGCGGTCGTGAGCGGAAATGCCGGTAGTCACGCCTTCGCGCGCCTCGATCGAGACGGTGAATGCGGTCTGGTGGCGGGTGTCGTTATAGGGGCTCATCAGCGATAGGCCGAGCTGCTCCACTCGGTGCCGGGTCAGGGCCAGGCAAATCAGGCCGCGCGCGTTTCGGGCCATGAAGTTGATGGCATCCGGCGTTGCAAATTGCGCGGGGATGACCAGATCGCCCTCATTCTCCCGAGCTTCGTCGTCGACCAGGATGAACATGTGGCCATTGCGAGCCTCTTCGATCAGCTCTTCGGCCGTGGCATGGTGATGCGTGAGGTCGATCGCTCTCATCGTGGCTCCGGGGTGCGGCTTTCCAAGAATCGACCAATATAGCGGGCTAGCATGTCGATTTCGATATTGACTGGGTCACCAGGTTTTAGCCCGCCAAATGTCGTCATTGCGGCTGTATGTGGGATCACGTTTACGCCAAAATCCTCGCGCCCGACCTCATTCACCGTGAGCGAAACCCCGTCCACGGCGATGCTGCCCTTCTCGGCAATATAGCGAGCGAGGCTCGATGGCACCTGGAATTGCCATTTGGTTGAGCCATATTGGGGCGCCGCCGAAATCGCCGTGCCCACACCATCGACATGGCCAGACACGATATGTCCGCCCAGCTCGTCCCCAAGGTGGAGCGAACGTTCGAGGTTGACCCGCGAACCAGGCCTCCACGCTCCAAGAGTTGTTTTGGCTAAAGTTTCGGCTGAAACATCAACCGCGAACCAATCCGTCCCGACCGCGATTGCCGTGAGACAGCATCCTGAACAGGCAACCGAGGCCCCGATCGCGATGGAGCCGGCATCCGGCGCTTCGATGACGAGCCGCATGTCCTGGTCCCGCCCGACAGGGGTGATCTGGCGAATAGTGCCCAAGGCAGTGATGATCCCCGTGAACATCACACTGCTCGGCGAAATTCAGACAATAAATCGGGGCCGAGCGGGGTCAATGAGGTGCGAACGAAACGCGGCATTTGGGCCAACTCGGTGATGCCGAGGGCTTGTGCTGCCGGCCAGCCATCTGCGCCCATGATCGAGGGGGCATGGAACCAAGCCAGCCGGTCGACCAGATTGGCTCGCAGCAAGGAGGCGGCGAGCTGGGCGCCGCCTTCGACCATCAGCCGCGTAAGCCCAGTTTCGGCCAGCGCGCAGAGTGCCGCTCGAATATCGACTCCCATTTCGGATCCGTCCAATTCCATCAACGTGACTCCGAGGTCCTCGAACGCCGCCCGGCGGTCCCGATCCGCCCCTTCTCGAATCAAAATCCAGGTAGGCGATTGGCGTGCGGTCGCAGCAAGGCGGGAAGTCAGAGGTGTTCGGAGATGACTGTCTGCTACCACCCGGACGAGCGGCACCGACCGGCCTCCAGGAA
>JAFAHH010000678.1 GCA_019237355.1 Acetobacteraceae bacterium
CGGGCGGACGGTGGAGTAGAGGATGGCAGGAGGGAGGGTGAATGAGGGCACGGGTGGAATAAACCAGGATCGCCGGGTGGGCAGAAGCACGGGATTTCCCGTAGGGGCGCTGAGAATGGACGGACGTTCGTCTCACCCTCCATCGCAGTCGCTCCGGCAGGACGTGATTGGCCGGGACAAGCCCGGCCATGACGAGGGAAGAAATGGTTCAGACTCTTCCGTTTGAGTTTTGCCAGTAGGAACCAGACATCGTCATGCAGCCTTGGCTATGGCCGTCTGCCGGTTCAAGCTGTTCGTGGCCGGTCAGTACAGATACAGGAGGTCCCTAGCCGGACGGCAACAATCAACTTGTCAGCGGGGTGTGGAAATTGGATCTACCCTCCTGTCTCGGCGCGGAAGGAGAGGACGGTCTCCACGTCTTGTGGGAAGACCGCCAATGCGTCTTCTGTCGGGGAACGCACCTCGGGGCCGACGGCCGCCGCCGCGCCGTGCTGGCCGTACTTCCCGCCGGGGAGCACCCGGCACCCGCGGCCATTGATCGCCTCACCCGCGAATTTGAGCTGAGGGGCGACCTGGATGCCGCGTGGGCGGTGCGCCCGCTCGAGCTTGCGCGCGAACGCGGCCAGGTCATGCTGTTGCTGGAGGACCCCGACGGCGAGCCGCTCGAGCGGATGATCGGCCAGCCCATGGAGGTGGGGCGCTTTTTGCGTGTGGCGATCAGCGTCGCGGGAGCTCTGGGCAAGACCCACCGACGCGGCCTTGTCCACAAGGACCTGAAGCCCGGCCATATCCTGGTGAACTGCGCTGACGGAGAGGCACGGCTCACCGGCTTCGGGATCGCCACGCGGCTTCCCCGCGAACGACAGGCGCTGGAGCCGCCCGAAACCATCGCCGGCACGCTGGCCTATATGGCACCCGAACAGTCCGGACGGATCAATCGCTCGGTCGATTCGCGCAGCGACCTCTATTCCCTCGGCGTCACGTTCTATCAGATGCTCACGGGCGCTCTACCCTTCTCCGCATCCGATCCCATGGAATGGGTCCATTGCCACATCGCCCGGCAGCCGCTGGCACCCAGTAAGCGGCTCGAGAGTATCCCCGCCCCGGTTTCTTGGATCGTCATGAAGCTGCTCGCCAAGATGCCTGAAGAGCGCTACCAGACCGCAGCCGGTGTCGTGCGCGACCTGCAGCACTGCCTGGCCGATTGGGAGCGCCAGCACCGGATCGATGAGTTCCCGCTGGGCCAGGGCGACACGTCCGATCGGCTGCTGATCCCTGAGAAGCTGTATGGGAGAGCGCGCGATATCGAGACGCTGCTCGCCTCGTTCGATCGCGTCGTCCGGACTGGCACGCCGGAGCTCGTGTTGGTCTCGGGCTATTCGGGTATCGGCAAATCCTCGGTGGTCAACGAGCTTCACAAGGCGCTGCTGCCGCCGCGGGGACTCTTTGCATCCGGCAAGTTCGACCAATACAAGCGCGATATCCCCTTTTCGACCCTGGCGCAGGCCTTTCAAGGCCTTGTGCGGCCTCTGCTCGGCAAAAGCGACACCGAGCTGGCGTGCTGGCGCGACGCGCTCTTGGAGGCGCTCGGCCCGAACGCCGGGCTCGTGGTCGATCTCGTCCCTCAACTGAAGCTCATCATTGGTGAGCCGCCGCCAGTCCCGGAGCTTGGGCCGCAACAGGAGCAAAGCCGTTTCCGCCTCGTATTCCGGCGCTTCATTGGCGTCTTTGCCCGTCCGGAACATCCGTTGGCGCTGTTTCTCGACGATCTGCAGTGGCTCGATGCGGCGACGCTCGACCTGCTGGAGGATCTGCTGACCCGGTCGGATCTGCAGTACCTGATGCTGATCGGCGCTTACCGGGACAATGAGGTCGATGCGACGCATCCGCTGATGCGCAAGCTTCAGGCCATCAGGAGCGCTGGCGCCAAGATCGACGAAATCACTCTTGGGCCACTCGCCCATGAACACATCGAGAAATTGATCGCCGATGCCCTTCACTGCGAGCCGGAGCGCGCCGCCCCGCTCGCGCAACTGGTGCATGACAAGACCGCCGGCAATCCGTTCTTCGTCACACAGTTCCTTTACGCGCTCGCTGCGGAGGGGATGATCAGCTTCGATCATGACGCAGGGTGCTGGGCCTGGGATCTCGAACGCCTTCGCGCCAAGGCCTCCACCGATAATGTCGTGGACCTCATGGCCGGGAGGCTTAGCCGTCTGCCCGCCGAAACGCGGAAGGCGGTGCAGATTCTAGCCTGCCTCGGCAACATCGCCGAAACCGCGATGCCTGCGGTCGTTCTTGAAATTTCGGAGGAGCAGGTCCACGCG
>JAFAHH010000764.1 GCA_019237355.1 Acetobacteraceae bacterium
TTGAGGCCACCGGCCTTGCCAACCGCCTCGGCGAGCGAGACGCGCCAGGCTTCGAAATTGAACTGGCCTTGCTGACCCGAAGCGCCGAATACCACAAAGGTTTGCGGCTCACGATAGTCGTAGATCGTGTCGTTGGGCTCGACATAGCCGTTGTTGCTGGGCTCATAGACCAGGGCGCCGAACGGGATCGTGGTGCGGCGGCCGCCGCGCTCAAGCATGACCCAGGTGTCGAAGGCCTGCCCCTTCGGACCGCCGGCCCGCGAGATTGCGTCCAGGATACGGTCACCCGCAGCGTGCAGCGTGAAACGGCTCGGCGTGTTGACCTCGCCCAGCACGCTCACCAGGGAGGTGCGCTGCTCGACGAGGGCCACAACGGCCTGCGGCTCGATGGCGCGGTTCTTCAGCGCGTTCACGATCGCCGCCTCGACCTCCGACGGGGTGTGCCCCTTGGTCGGGATCGCGCCCGCATAGGGCACGGTGATGTTGCCGGCGCTGTCGACCGTCTGGTTGGGCAACGTAATGAAGTTGCCCGGACGGACGCTGGCTTCGCGCGGGATGAAGAGGCCGCCGGACGTGGCCTCGAAAATGGTCACGCTGACGACGTCACCGATACCGAAGCGGATTTCGGTCGGGGTGTGGCGTGCAGTATGTTCAAAGAGCAGCCGCGGCGCGGTCTGCGCGAGGACCTCTTCGACCTCCGGGGTCAGACGCACCAGGGCGTAAGGGAGACTGTCCGGCTCGGTATGTTTCGCAGCGCGAATATCGACGCTGGAAGGACCATTGTCCGGAATGATCGAGCAGCCAGCCAAGGCCAACGCCATGGCAGCCAAGCCCAGCCAACGTTTGCCTAGCCCCGTAAACATCAAATCCCCATAAAAAACCTGCCCTGCTGGGATAACATGGTTTTTCCAACCACAATACGAAGCGCGTACCTCCCGCCGAAATCCTTGTGTGACATGTGATATTCTTGCCACGTTCTTGACGGCGCCGAGGCGAAGTCTTGGCGCAACCGGCAAGCGAACCCGGATTTTCGAAAGCCCGCGATAGCTAGACAAGACGAAGGTCGACCCCTTCGATTCGCAGGCAGCTCAGCTTCCCCGTGGCGTAGGCCCCCGTATCGATGTTGATTCGATTACGCCGGAAGTCAGCCTCCAGTACTGGCGTGTGGCCATGCACAATCATCTTTTCGAACGGCGCGTCCCAGTCCAGGAATTCATCCCTGATCCAGAGCAGGTCCATTTCGCGCTGGCGCTCCAAGGCGAGGCCGGGCTTGATCCCGGCATGGACGAACAGGAAGTCGCCGCAGGCATAGAACACCGGCAGCCCCATCAGGAAGCTCCGATGCGCCGGTGGGAGGGCACCGCCGAAGGCCCGCGCCAGGGCCTCCTGCTCGTCGAAGCCGCGGACCAAAGGCGTCAGCCCGTACGACATCAGGGTTTCCCGGCCCCCGAGCTTCGTCCAGGTTGCAAACAGTGAGGGATCGACCAGGAAGCGGAGCGCCAGATCCTCATGATTGCCTTTCAGGCAGACGATCTCGCGGCGGCTCCCCCGTTCGATCAGGAGATCGATCACGCCGCGCGAAGCCGGGCCGCGATCGATGAGATCGCCGAGATAGATTTCGATGACGCGGCAGGCCGGCGAAATGGCCCGATCGGAATCGATCCGCTTAAACACGTTTGCCAGCAGATCGGCCCTGCCGTGAATATCGCCGACGGCATAGATCCGCATCCCCTGGGGCACTCCTGGGCGGATCAGCTCAGCCATTCAGGCGCCCGGAGGTCGGAACCTGGCGCGACCGCCGATCGATCGCCAAAGCAGGAGAAGATGGTCAATAGCATTTGGTAATCATAGCCCAAAAACGTGAGGAGCGGGTTGGCCCCCGATCCTTGTACCACGCCCCTGCGCTTCGCGGTCGCCCTGCCCTGCCCTCGCAAATTGCGCGCAAATCGCGGCCAGCAGAGCGAAAACGCCGGGAAAGCGCGGCGCCCTCGCTGGCGATGGTTAACGCCCGCTTGATCGGGCGCTGCGGATTCGAATCAAATTGCCCCGCCCCTTCAAAGCTGAGGGCAAATCTTTCCCGCTAGGCATGGGTGCAACGAGGGGCATAACAGGGGCTATCTTCATGCGTCGTATAGTGAAACTCATTGCCACGCTGGCCGCGCTTGCGACCGCCTGCGTGGCCTCACCGGTGAGCGCGGGCTTCATCGGCCTGCCGCATATGCTTGGGCCGCAGCTGCAGAAGATTGCATTCGCCGCACCCACGCTGCCGCCATTCGCGCACACCCGCTTCTGCCTGCAATATCCGGCAGATTGCGTTCCCTCCCACAATCATTTCCGGCCGCGGCCCATGGCGCTGAACGCGGCGCGCCTGGCCGAACTGCGCGAGGTCAACCGCGACGTCAATCGCTCGATCCGCTTCGAGGCCAACCAGGACGGCATTGCCGGCGAGCGCTGGCTGCTGTCTCCCAAGACCGGCGACTGCAACGACTACGCGGTGACCAAGCGGCACGAGCTGATCGCCCGCGGCTGGCCTGCCCGCATGCTGCTGCTTGCCGAGGTCGTCACGACCTGGGGAGAACATCATCTGGTGCTGGTGGTGCGTACCCGCAGCGGCGACCTTGTCGCCGATAGCCTGAACTACGAGATCAAGCCGTGGACACAGGCCGGCTACCAGTGGGTGCGCATCCAGACGCCGGCGATGCCGACCTTCTGGGCGACTGTCGCCAAGGCTCAAGCATAATAAGGCGAAAGTCTTAGCGGCAAACGTCCGGCGGCATAAGACGGCGCAGGTCCGAGGCGAGCCAGCCTGCCGGCCAAATCTGCGCCAGCCGCGACCGGCCGGCGAAGATCGCTCCCGATCCCTGCTTTGCTACGACCGCTGCGATGCCATCTCGGCCGGTTCGCTCGCGCCCTTTGCCGCCGCCGAGCGTTTGTTGGACGTGCTCCAGCCCTTCGACTGCGACGGCAGTGACAGCGTTGCCTTGGTCGAAGCGACGAAAGCCGTGACCTGCTTGGTTTCACCACAGGTGCAGCAAGCTGCATTGTTGCGGCGATAACCTGATGTGACCCCCAATGTTGCCGTCACCAACTGCACCTGCTGGCGCCAGCGCAAACCCAACCGCTCCTGAATGCAGTGATCGCAATAGGCCCTGCCGGCACAGCGAACAAGAAACTCGTTGATCCGCTCTGGTACAGTTCTGTCGCTCATCGGGACCCTTAATCAATTAACGCGGTGATATCGATCGAAGCAATCTCTGGACCACAATCTACGAAATCTGCTGAAGAGAATTTGTGACGTCGTGCGCAATCAAAAAAATTTAATCTGAGTTTCGCAAACGACAAAATGATAGCGAAACCGCGATTGCGGCGACACACCGACTAAAGTGGAACGAGGTTCGGCCAAATATACGTTCAGAAAAAAGAGAATTAGGGAACATCAAAATTCGATAAAACGGAACTTAAGGTGGGAACAATCCCAGGGACGATCTCGGGGGCAATCCTCGATGTTTGTCAGAGCCACTCCGGGCAAAGTTCAAACTAGGCCGATCACGGATTTGTTAAGACGCGGCTTCAAGTTTTTGGAGGCGGCGATCTGCTGTCACGACCGGGCAGCAGTCGCCGCCCCTCGAAGTAGAAGGGGCGGCTCGCCACAGCTTGAGCACGCGATAAGGACGAATGCGTCCTAGCGGTACTCGGGCGGAACGAAATCCGAATACTCAGCCCAGTAGGTGCGGCCACCATAGGGCCCGTAGGCGCCATACAAGGACGAGCAGGAATAACGATCCGGACAACGGAGGAGGCGCCGATAGTGCGCGTGATGGAGCCGGACGTAGGTACCGTCACCATGACGAATGCCGAGGTCGGCTGCGCTCGCCTTCGGAACACTGACAGTCGCAACTGCGGCAACCGCTACCATTGCCGTCGCCAGCACCAAGCCGAGCATGCGCATATCGACATCCCCCAAGAAAATAAACGCCCGATGAATACAGCAGCATTAACCGAGCGAATCGCTAAAGTACAGCCGAGACGAGAGCTTGAGGTCCGCGGAACCTGCAGGTGTTGCGTTATTGCCGCAGGCCCCACCAGCTGATCATAGCAGCCGCAGCGACGAACGCACTGAGCGGCGCCAAGGCCCAGCACCACAGCCAACTCAGGCACTCTGGTGGCTCGGGTCCGTAGCTGCAGGCTCAGTCTCGCCGCTCCGAGGCGCAGCTCGCGCCGCGCGCGCCTGGGCGATGGCGGCCCCCGTCTGCTGCATGCGCGTGATGAGATCGGCTGCAGCCGCTGCCGGCAGCACGAGACGGCAGGCCGGATAGCGACGACCGGTAATTTGCGAATTGGCCTTCACCTCGTCCAGACGCGTAACCCCGAATTCAATGCGCAACGTCTGACCGTCAAAGACAAGGCCAGTGATGGAATCGACGAATGTCTCCGCCATGTCCGGACGATCGACATAGCGAATGGCCGGCTGCGGCCGTTCCAACGCCGCAGGCGCCGAAGGTTCCAAACCCGCGCTTGGGGAGGTGTCGCTCTTCGCAGTGGTCGGTTGGGCCATATGTCATTCTCCTCAATCACTAAA
>JAFAHH010000169.1 GCA_019237355.1 Acetobacteraceae bacterium
GCCCGCTTCGCCAGAGTTTCAGTGCCGGCATGGCAAATTTATCCTGCCGGCGCCAACATCGTGCCGGCACCCAGCTGCGTCCAGTCCATGCCGGTGAACAGAAGTCGCAGCTGTGCCGCACTCAGGGTCACTGCTCCGTCACGCACCGGCGGCCAGGTGAACACTCCGGTCTGCAAGCGCTTGGTAACGAGGCACAAGCCGGATCCGTCCCAGACCAGCAGCTTCAGACGGTCCATCCGTTTCGAGCGGAAGATGAAGATATCGCCGGTGAACGGATCCGCCGCGAGCGCCTGCATGACCAGCGCTGCCAGCGAGTCCATGCCCTTTCGAAAGTCGATCGGTTTGGACGCGACCACGATCCGCAGCCCTGGCCGTGACGGAATGCCCAGGATCACGCACGCCGCCCGACATGCGAAAGCACCACACGGAGCACGCCGGCGTCGACCGGACCGGAGAAGCGAATCTTTAAGCCGCCGCTTTCGATCTCGACCGAGCTCGCCTCGGACGCCAACGGCGAGCCGGGCGGCGCAGTCGGGGCGCACCCCTCAAGCGGAGCGCTGCCGTCGGCGATCGCCGGCACATCCTCGACGCGGAGCGGAACGAAAACGGCTTCGCCACACGCCGCCTGCCGGATCGCATCGCGCCGCCAAGTCTGCAGCAGTCCACGCGCGACACCAACGCGCCTCGCCAAATCAGAGACGTTGACCCCCGGCCGCATGCTCTCCGCAACGAGCGCCGCTTTCTCCGCATCCGTCCATCGCCGCCGTCGCGACGTACCGGTGATCACCTCGATCCGGCGATACGCACCACCTTCGTGCAGATGCTGATGTATGGCATGATCACTGGCACTTTCCATCCCAACACCCGCGCAACAACCCCACCCCAATGTGCCGGGATCACCGACGCCGCCGCGAGGTGGTAGGCTCGCAACGGTTACTATAGAACTAGCGCCTTTGCTCTGGAGCGGACCCGCGGCTAGATGGTCCTAATAATGTCCCGCGTTCGGTCTCACCTTGCCGCGAAAGACGGTCAAGTTGATCGTGGTGTAGAGCAGCATCAGCGGGAAAACGATAATGCCCGCAAACCAGAACAGAAAGGCCAGACTGGAATGAGGCGCGGCAGCTTCCGTGATGGTGATCGAAAATGGGATCATGTACGGCCAGAAAGAGATTGCGAGAGTACCAAAGGCCGCGGCAAAGATCAGCGCGACCATGACGAACGGTATGCTGTCCCGGCGAAGGCGAACGCTTCTGGCTGCCACGAGCGCAGTAACCATGCCGACCAGTGGAAAGACGAACAGAAACGGCCGCTCAACCCAGCGGTCCATCACCCTGAGGTTTTCCGCCAGGGCATAGACGAACACCACTACCAGGAACACGAGCAATCCGATTGCTAAGACAGGAATCTGGCGATACGCCACCTCACGGACGTCATCTTCGCATTTTTGGACCAGCCAGCAGGCGCCGAGCAGCGAATAACCAAGACACAAGCCGATGCCGCAGAGGATCGCAAAGGGGCTGAACCAACCGAATTCGCCGCCGGTGTATTCTCCGTTTTCGACCGGCAATCCTTGGACGAGGGCTCCTACCATCAAGCCTTGGATGAACGTGGCGGCGAGCGATCCTCCGGCAAACGCCGCGTCCCATACCCATTTCGTCCTCTCCGCCTTGTGACGGTATTCGAAGGCGACGCCCCGCAGGATCAGCCCCGCCAACATCAACAGCAGGGGCAGATAGAAAGCAGAAAATAGCGTTGCGTAAACGGCCGGAAAGGCGCTCCATAAGAGCACCCCGGCCACAACCAACCAAGTCTCGTTGCCGTCCCAGACTGAGGAGACCGCGCTTATCATCGTGGCCCGTCTGGTTTCGTCACGGGTCAGGCCGAACAGCATGCCGACGCCGAGGTCGGAGCCATCGAGCAACACATAAAGCAGCGTGCTGATGATCAGGACGGCTATCCAGAACATGACCATCGCTATTCTCCTGCGGAGAGCTGATGAGAACCAGTCAAGTCCTTGATCTTATGGACGACCGACATGGGGCGATTCGGAACCGCATCTGCCGGCGGCAGGATCAGACGCCCCTCAGGGCCCGCCCGCAGAAGCCTATAAATGTAGAAGACGCCAAAGATGAAAATAAACGCATAAACTGCGCAGAAAACAACGAGCGAACCCAAAGCGGCACGCGCCGTCAGAAATGGCGTCATCGCGTCGGCTGTTCGCAGAACTCCATACACAACCCAGGCTGGCGCCCGACCTCCGCGGTGAACCAGCCGGTCAAGATGGCAATGAAAGGCAGCGGAAAGCTGAGAAACGCGGCCCACAGCAGCGGCCGGGTCCGCTCGAGACGCCCTTTGTGATTAAGGTAAGAACCAACCCAGGAGACCACCAGCATGATCAACCAGCAGCCGACCATAATGCGGAAGCTGAAGAATGGAATCAACACCGGCGGGCGCTCTTGCGGTGCGATACTCTCCAGCCCAACCTCGCCCGCCGAGATACTGTCCGAATCGACCAGGCTTCCCAGCGGTGCAGGCAGCGTGATCGCGAAAAGGTTCCGCCCCTGCGCCGCATCCGGCCAGCCAAACAGAACCAGGGAAGCGGGCTTCTCGTCGTGCCATCTCGCCTCGATTGCGGCCATTTTCGCAGGCTGATGGTGAACGATATATTCACCGTTAAGGTGCCCAAAAATGAGCTGGAGAGGTAACAGGACAGCCGCGAAATACAGGCCCATCCGCACCATGATGCGCGCCTCGACGGTAAACAGGCGGCGCAGCAGGTACCATGCCCCGGTCGCGGCGACACAGACAGCGCCGGTAAGGTACGACGCAAACAGCATGTGCGGGAACCGAACCCAGAGGACGGGACTCAAGAGGATCTTGCCCCAGTCGTCGGGCACAAAACCCCCATTTTGGACGACGTAGCCGACCGGCACCTGCATCCAGCTGTTGTTGCCCATGATCCAGAAGGCGGAGAAGGTCGTGCCAAGTGCTACCATGGCGGTCGAAAACAGATAGAAGCCGGGCGAGACACGCGAGCGGCCAAACAGTAACACTCCGAAGAAGCTTGCTTCCAGGGCGAAGGCGGTGAAGGTCTCATAGGCGAGCAGAGGTCCCTGGATAGGTCCCGACGTCCGCGCCAGCACGCTCCAGTTAGATCCGAACTGAAACGCCATAACGATGCCGGAGACGACACCAAGCCCGAACGCGATCCCGAAAATCTTCAGCCAAAACTCGAAGACCAGACGATAGGCTGGCCGCCCGGTCCACAGGTGGAGCGCTTCCAGCACCGTCAGCCACGCCGCAAGTCCGATGGTGAAGGATGGAAATATGATGTGGAACGAGATCGTGAACGCGAACTGCAGCCGAGACAGAAAAAGTGCGATCGGGTCCATGGCACGCTGCCCCTTAGCGACACAGGTTCGTTTTTGCGAGATCGAGAATTCAAACTCTGAGGCCGAATCACACCCAGAACTCGCAGAAGGCCACCTTACCGGCGCGAGCGGGCCTTTGGTCTAACTACTCCGACCCGATCCGAGCGCCTTTCTCCGCGACGGAGCGTTTCATCAGCAGCACAGCGAACACAAGCGCGGCCGTGACAACCGCCAGCAGCCAGAACACATCGAAGTAGGCGAGCGCCGATGCCTGTTGCTGGCGCACGTTTGCGAGCGCCTGCAAGGCCAGTTGCTGCGCGGCGACCGGATCGCCGGTCTGCTGCAGGAACCGCCCGGAAGCCTGATCGAGGAAGGAATGCGCGGCCGGGTTGAAGGGATCGAGGGATTCGCCAAGACGGAGGCTGTGGAACTGGTCACGGCGCTGCTGCATCGTCTGCGCCAGCGACGTCCCCACGCTGCCGCCCTCGTTGCGCAGGAGGGCCAACAGCCCGACCGCCGCCCCGCGCAGCGCGAGCGGCGTGTAGAGGTAAGCCGCCACGTTTGCGGGGGCGAAGCACATCGCAAGCCCGACGATCAGCACCACCCGCGGCCAGACGACCTCCCCCGGACTGATGTCCAGGTTCAT
>JAFAHH010000289.1 GCA_019237355.1 Acetobacteraceae bacterium
ATGGCGCAGCCCTTCTCGATGCGAGTGCGGCTCATTGACGGACAGGGGAATTTCGGCTCCGTTGACGGCGACCCGCCCGCAGCGATGCGGTACACCGAGGTCAGGCTCGCGCGCGCCAGCATGTTGCTGCTCGCGGATATCGATAAAGACACCGTCGAGTTCCAGCCAAACTACGACGAGAGTGCGGAAGAACCTCGGGTTCTCCCCGCAAGCTTTCCCAATCTGCTCATTAACGGAGCGAACGGGATTGCGGTTGGCATGGCCACGAATATCCCGACCCATAACCCAGCCGAGATAATCGATGCGACTCTCGAGCTGATTTCAAACTCAGAGGCTACCCTCGATGAGTTGATGAAGATCGTGCCAGGGCCGGACTTTCCTACAGGAGGAATAATTTTAGGCCGCTCTGGAATTCGCAGCGCCTTTGAAACTGGGCGCGGAAGCATCACGATCAGGGCCCGCACCGAGTTCGAGCAGGTCCGGCGGGATCGCGAAGCTATCGTGGTCACCGAACTGCCGTTTCAGGTCAATAAGGCCAATCTGCTGGAGCGCATCGGCGAGCTGGTTCGTGCCAAGCAGATCGAGGGCATTGCAGAAATCCGTGACGAGAGTGACCGCTCCGGCTTGCGGGTGGTCATTGAGCTAAGACGCGAAGCAACGGCGGAAGTGGTTCTGAACCAGCTATTCCGGTTCACGCAGCTTCAGGTCAGCTTTGGCGTGAACATGCTGGCGCTGGATGCTGGAACGCCCCGCCTGCTCGGCTTGAAGGAGGCGCTGGCAGCGTTCATCGCATTCCGGGAGGATGTGGTCCTCCGCCGGAGCCGCCATGATCTTCACAAAGCACGTGAGCGGGCACACAAGCTCGTCGGTCTGGCAATCGCGGTCGCAAACATTGATGCGGTCATCCGGCTCATTCGCGAAAGTCCGGATGGCCCCTCTGCCCGCCAGGCGCTCATGGGCCGGGAATGGCCCATTGCGGATGTCGGCGCCCTGCTCGAGCTGATCGACGAGCCGGGGAACGTGGTGAGCCCGGAGGGCACGGTCCGGCTAACCGAAATGCAGGCGCGCGAAATCCTCGACCTGCGCCTACAGCGGCTAACCGGCTTGGAGCGCGCGAAAATTGATAAGGAGCTGGCCGAGGTCGCGGCCAACATTCGTGAGCTCCTGGAAATCATCGGCTCGCACATCCGGCGCATGGAAGTGATCCGTGATGAACTAAACGCTGCGAGGGCCCTGATTGCCCGGCCGCGTCTGACGGCCATCACCGAGGCTGCCGCCGATCAGGAAGACGAAAGCCTGATCGAGCCGGGCCAGATGGTCGTCACTATGACGCGCGATGGCTTCATCAAGCGCACCCCCCTCGAGACATTCCGCGCCCAAAAGCGCGGCGGCCGTGGCCGCACCGGGGCCGCCACTCGCGGCGATGACATCGTTACAAGAAGCTTCAATGCCCATACCCATCAATGGGTGCTGTTTTTTTCCTCGGGGGGAAAGGCGTACCGGGAGAAGGTTTGGCGGCTGCCCGAAGCTGGCCCGACGGCGAAAGGCCGCGCCCTCGTCAACCTCTTGCCTGAGCTTGGCGCCGACGCGATTACGGCGGTATTGCCTTTACCCCAAGACGAAAGCCTTTGGGACACGCTTCACCTGGTCTTTGCCACCAGCCTAGGCAACGTGCGCCGAAACCGGCTTTCGGATTTCCGCAACGTGCGCTCGGCCGGGCTGATCGCCATGAAGCTTGAGCAAGGAGACCGGCTCATCGGGGTTGCGACATGCCGGGAGGGCGATGATCTGCTACTCGCGACGCGTCTCGGCCGTTGCATCCGGTTCCAGATTTGCGACGAAACATTAAGGGTGTTTGCCGGGCGCGAAAGCTCGGGCGTACGTGGAATCCGGCTGGTGCCGGGCGATGAGGTCATGAGTCTCTCGGTGCTGCGCCATGTGGAGGCGAGTACTGAGGAGCGGGCCGCCTATCTCAAATTGTCCGCCGCGAAGCGCCGTAGCAATGGCGACGACGACAGCGATGCCCCGGCCGAACTCGAAGAGGCAACGGCGGAAA
>JAFAHH010000446.1 GCA_019237355.1 Acetobacteraceae bacterium
GATTGGTCCGCGTTTCGTCCTGGCGCGCCGCCGGGTGGATGGGCCTTTCAATATAACAACGCCTATTACCCCGATGTGGATGATACCGCCGTGGTTGGTATGCTGTTGCACCGAAACGGTGATCCCGCATATCGCGATGCTATCGAGAGAGCGCGCGACTGGATCATCGGCATGCAAAGCGCGAATGGCGGCTGGGGCGCGTTCGATGCTGACAACACGTATTACTACCTCAACCACATTCCGTTCGCCGATCATGGTGCGCTGCTCGATCCGCCAACCGCCGATGTAACCGCGCGCTGCGTCTCATTCCTGGCGCAAATCGGTGTGCCACCTGGTGATCCCGTGCTGGCCCGCGCCATCGCCTATTTGCGCCGCGAGCAGGAACCCTACGGCGCTTGGTTCGGCCGCTGGGGCACGAATTACATTTACGGGACCTGGTCGGTGCTCTGTGCCTTGAATGCCGCCGGGGTGCCCGCGACCGACCCGGCCGTGCGCCGGGCCATCGGCTGGCTGGTTTCGGTCCAGCGCGAGGATGGCGGATGGGGTGAAGACGAAGAAACGTACCGGCAAGCCCCACCCGGCCAGTACAAAGCGAGCACAGCGAGCCAGACCGCCTGGGCCTTACTCGGGCTCATGGCAGCCGCAGAACGGGATCACCCGGCCCTTGCCCGTGGCATTACATATCTGCTGGGCACCCAAGGAGCGGACGGGGAATGGACCGAGCTGCCCTATACCGCAGTCGGCTTTCCCCGGGTTTTCTACCTGCGTTATCACGGGTATCGGCTATTCTTCCCGCTTCTGGCGCTCGCGCGGTATCGCAATCTGGGGCGCGGCGCCACGCATCGTGTCCGCTACGGTTTCTGAGCCAATCGGAGCAGTCGTCGGGCTGCAGGCGGAAGCACGCCTCCTTCGGCGACTTCCCTGGAAGGTTGAGGTCGGTGGCGGAGCGCCTCAGGGCGCCGCCCGAGCCGCGCGGTCGCTGATTGCCGGAGGGGCTCGAGCGCTGGTCAGCTTCGGGCTTGCGGGCGGGCTTGATCCGGCGCTGACTCCCGGAACATTGATCATTCCTGACGCCGTGCTGTTCGAAGGCGTGAGATTCCCCGCCGATGCGAGCCTACTCCGGGAGCTTGGTGGCTCGACCCGCCATTTATTGCTGGGTGGGACCGCGGTGCTCACGCGCCGGGTGGAAAAGACCAGGGCGTTCGAGAGAACCGGGGCCCACGCAATCGATCTCGAGAGCGGGCCGGTCGCACGGGTTGCGAGCGAGCGCGGCCTCGGCTTCGCTGCGTTGCGCGCCATCTGCGACCCCGCTTCCAGGGATTTGCCCCCTTTGGTGGCCGAAGCGCTCGGCGCGGACGGGGGGTTGGACATCGCGCGGATATGCCGTTCCCTACTCGCCCGGCCCGGACAATTACGATCGCTGGTTATGCTCGCCGCCGACGCCATGATGGCCCGGCGCACCTTGCAGAGCGCGGCCCGCCGTATCGCGCGTGCAGCCCCGGTTGCCGGTGCTGCAACTGCGAACTAGCTCACTCGTTAGCTGCGCATGACAGTCACGCTTAATTTTGCGCTGGTTCTCGCTGGCGGCAGCGCTCTGGGAGCTTATGAGGGCGGGGCCTACGAGGCGCTTGCCGCGGCCGGTTTGACGCCGGGTTGGATCGCAGGCAGTTCGATCGGTGCGCTGAACGCCGGCATCATCGCCGGCAATCGTCCGGAGACGCGGGTCGCACGGCTCCGGGAATTTTGGCAGCGCGCATCAGCGCCGGGCAGCGCGGTCGGAGAGGGCGGAATGCTGACCCGGTCGCTGCAAATTACCAACGCGCTCCGGAACCGGTTTCTGGGCCGGCCTGGGGTGTTCCGGCTCAATTTTTCCGGGCTGTTTTCGATCGTCCCCGGCGCGCCCGATGAGCCTGCCTTATACGATTTGAGTCCGTTGCGCGAAACGCTGTCAGCGCTGATTGATATCGGGCGGTTGAACAGCGGGGAGGTGCGGCTCTCCGTGCAGGCGGTCGATGTAGTTTCGGGTGAACCTATTGTATTCGATACGGCTCATCAGCAGGTTACTTTGGACCACCTGATTGCCAGTGCGTCCCTCATGCCGGATTTCCCGCCCGTTACGATCGATGGCCGGGATTTCGTTGATGGCGGTTTCACAGCGAATGCGCCTGTCGGGATCATCCTGGACAGCGCGCCGGAGCGGGATCTTCTCTGTCTTGTTATCGACCTATTCCCGATTGCCGGCCCGCGGCCGCGGTCATGGTTTGACGGGATGCAACGCAGGGATGATCTCATCTTTTCGCAGCAAACAGCAAATGCATTGCGCGAGCACGCCAAAAGGAAAGCTTTGCGTGATGAGCTACGCTCCTTGCTCGGCCGCTTGCCGCCGGGGCTGCTGGACGAGCGGGATAGGGCGCGGCTTGGGCAGGAGGTTGGCAGCGGCACGGTCTCAGTCGTGCGGATGGAATTTAGGGCGACCGGAGAGGAGACTGCGCTCAAGACGTTCGATTACTCACGGTCGGCCATCGAGCGGCGATGGCGACAGGGGGTACAGGACATGGAGCGCCTCGCTCCCACGTTGCCGATTTTGACGGGGCCTTAATTAAGAGCGGATCGCACTTGAAGGACGCTCCCTTTGGTGCGTTGCGGAATTTCCACATAATTCGCGACGGCACCTGGCGGTGCGCTGCCTCGCTGTCGCGTTGAGATTCTGTTATGATGCTATAGAATGCGCTTGGTGCACTGGACAGGGTACGGTCAAGATGCATCGCCACATAAACGTTTACTTATTACTGGTCGTAGGAGGAATTGTATATGCCGCTGCGTTGGCGCAACCGGCTGCGACGCCGCCTGAGCAGGCGCACCGGGAACCAATAGTCGGGCAAACAGGCACAACGTTCAAAGCGGGACCAGGAGCGGAGAACACGCCAGCCGGCAATGGCGCGACGAATGATATTCAACGGAAGGATGCGCAGCTTGCGGAAGTGCAACGCGAGTTAAGCAAGGCGCAGCAGGAGCTGCGGCGCGAGCAGGCGACGAACGCTGAGCTAAGCCGTCAGCTAGTCGCCGCCAACGAGGAGCACCCGGCAACCTTGCGGGACTTGGCGAACCTCCTGGCCGATCGATGGCCGGGCTTCTTTAACCACCCAATCCCTTTCTTCGCATTGGTCGCAGCCGGAGTAGCCTTTTTTCAGCTCGTGGTGGGCCTCCTGCAGTTCAGGGTGGCACGCTTCCAGTATGGAGTTTACAAACAACAGGCTGCCAGCATGACACGGCAGAACGAGATTGGGGAGCAACAGAACAAAATTGGGGAGCAACAGAACAAAATCAGCAAAGAGTTGCCGACTCTGGCGCAACAAGCAATGATTAGCTATCTTAAAATAGCTTCTCACAAAAAAATCTCTGAAGATGCCCGCAGACGGGAATTCTGGCTTGTAGAGATGAAATTTATGAACTACGGCTCGACGCCGGCACTAAATCCCCAATGCTGGCAGTATAAGGAAAGACTTCTTAGTAAGAATGAGCTTGAGAAACTCGAGCCCGTCTTCCCCGATCCGGATCCGAGTATAAAGCTTCCGGTCCCGCCCAAAGAAGACTTTGGTGCTGGTGAGTGGCGGATCAACCATGCCATGCTCGAACGCGCGAGAGATGAGGGTAAGTATGTGATTTGCGGAATCCGATTCTATTACGGGGACGTATTCGATCCTACAAGATGTCACAGGACTCAACTTTTTTTACAGCCGCTATTTCCGAAGTTCCGTCGCGT
>JAFAHH010001002.1 GCA_019237355.1 Acetobacteraceae bacterium
AAGACCGTGGCGGATGCGCTTGGCGTGGCGCGCTCGAACCTGGCTGAGCAAGCGGCTATGCAGCCAAGCGAGGAGCGCCGGGGCCGCAAGCCGCAGCCCGAATCAGAACTGCTAGCCGAAATCAACGAGATCATTGCGGCGATGCCGGCCTATGGCTATCGCCGGGTGCACGCGCTGCTTCGCCGCCGCCGGGCGCGAGACAATGCCCCGGCGGTGAACGTGAAGCGGGTCTATCGGGTAATGAAGGCGCACGGGCTGTTGCTGCAGCGCCATCGCTTTACTCCGCTTTAGGCGGCAGGTTTGAATCATTCCGAATCCGCGCCGGGCAAGAGGTTTTTCAGCAAACTGCTAAACCAGTTTAAGCTGTCCCTCATCATCGCGGCTTACCCCTCGACCGTACGTCTTGCGTTTGTGTTTGACCTCGGCTTCTTTGCCGGAGCTGTTCGCAGCCAGCTCAAGTAATTCTTCGGTAGTGGGGTATTTTGCGCGCCCAACCAGTAACAAAGGCTGAAATTCATCGGCGCCGTGCACGCGAGTGCGGGCAAGCGCGACGTAGCGCGGAACAATGTCTATGCCTATCCACCGCCGGCGCATAGTCTTGGCAACGGCGCAAGTCGTCCCGGTTCCGGCGAAGGGATCAAGCACGATCTCGCCGGGGAAGGTGCTGAACGCGCCGAAGGTGTAGAGCCTGATCAGCCGTGCCGGAAGCTTCTGAGGAAACGGCGCGGGGTGATCTTTATCGCGCTTCACATCTTCCGGATACATGAACCAGACTTGTTGAGTAAGGTCGAGCCATTCCTCTCTGCTAAGTCTGCTTGCTTCCTTCACGTCGGAGTCGAATTTGGGGGGCTTCCCAGGTTTGACATAGATGTTGATCATTTCAACGGTATTGTTCTCGATGATGTTGCCCGGAAACGGGTAGGAGCCGAACATCATCTTCGAGGTTTGCTTTTGCCAAATGAACAGGCCATACCTCTCAAGGTCTGTCCGCGATAAAACCATGTGCCCGATATCAGCGGCTATGTCTTTGAGATGGCGCGTGTGCTGCGGAATGATTTCCTTGGGAATTGGCATTAGCGGAGCGTTGATGCAGAGCTTCCCGTTAGGACGAAGCACGCGCGCACTCTCAACCCAAACGCGGCAGATGTCCTCAAGATAAGCTTCGTACGAGGGCCACTGCCCCGGCGTATCGCCGCCGTCAACGGAACCGTCGTCGTACTTTACGGCGGTCCAGTAGGGGGGTGATGTGATAATCAAGTCTGTTGAGCCCGACGGCATGCGCGCCATCACCTCTGCCGCATCACCTTGGTGGATGTTGTTCACAAAGGACTTGATGCCGGACGGATGGTCGGTCTCGTCGCTAACCCGAGTAAGAGGCGATCCGTCCGGCAAAAAAATCTCCTTGTGATTGGTCCCTTTTGAGCAACAAATCCACCGCAGTGGAAGTGTCACATAGAGCAGAGAATCGTGCGACGGCAAGCGGCCGGCAAGGGCGGGATCAGGCCCTTGAGCAGCATGGAAACCTGTCCCTTGCCTGACCGTAGAGACCAGCCACACCAGGATCCCATCGCGCTGAGCGCGGCAGGAACCCGACTGACTCGAAGGGGGTTGGATGGAAACCAAGGTAGCGGTGGCGGTGCTGTGCATCGCGGCCGCGGGTATCGTCGCGCAATGGCTCGCCTGGCGCTTCCGCGCGCCCGCTATCGTACTGCTTTTCGCAATCGGCCTCGTGTTCGGCCCAGGGCTGGGCCTGCTGCATCCCTCCCAAACCGTCGGACCGGCACTGCGGCCCCTCGTTGGGCTCGCGGTCGGGATTGTTGTGTTCGAGGGCGGACTGTCGCTGAACGTCAGGGAGTTGCGTGCGGCCGGGGAGGGCGTGCTCCGGCTGACAACCATCGCACTGCCGCTCAACTGGGGCCTCTCCGCGCTCGCCGCCCATTGGATTGGAGGATTCGGCTGGGGCGCCGCCATTCTCTTTGGAGCTATTACCGTCGTTACTGGCCCAACCGTGGTTCTGCCGCTGCTGCGCCATGTGCGGCTGGAGAGGCGGGCTGCTTCCTTCCTCCGCTGGGAAGCAATCGTGAACGATCCGATCGGGGCCATCCTGGCGGTTGTGATGCTCGAGACACTGACCGGCGCTGGGGACCCATGGATGCTTGCCTCAAAGGTTGCGGCCGGGTTGGCGGCAGCCTGCGCGCTCGGTATTGGGTCCGCCCTTTTCGTGCGATGGAGCTTCTCGCGCGATCTGGTTCCCGAGTTCCTCAAGCGACCGGTCCTGCTCGCCTTCGTGCTCAGCATCTACGCTGTAGCGAACCTCGCCCTTGCCGAAGCCGGCCTTATGGCGGCCACGATCTTCGGCATGGCGGTCGCCAATCTGGGCAAAACCGGAGCCGCCGAGCTGCGGCGCTTCAAGGAGGCCGTCGTCGTGCTCCTCGTCTCGGCCCTCTTCGTCGTGCTCACGGCGGATCTCGATCGCGCCATGCTGGCCCAGCTTGATTGGCGGCTGGGCGCCCTTACCGCCGCCATGCTCTTTCTGGTACGGCCCGCCGCCATCCTACTGGCCACCTTGCGAAGCGGCTTGAGCTGGCAAGAACGGTTCCTTTGCGGCTGGATCGCCCCGCGCGGCATCGTGGCCGCCGCCATGGCGGGCGTTGCCGGGCTACGGCTCGAGCATGCTGGTTATGCCGGTGGAGGCTTGGTGATGCCGGCGGTTTTCGCGCTCATCGCCGCAACGATGATCCTGCATGGTTTTTCCCTGGGTCCTATCGCCCGGCGCCTCGGCCTACAGCTCGGCCAGGGGCTGGGCTTGCTCATCGTGGGCGCATCACGATGGGCCACCGACCTGGCATCGGCGCTCCACCAGGCCGGGCTTGAGGTAACCTTAGCCGATACCTATCCCGGCGCCCTAAATACCGCCCGCAAGCGCGGAGTGCCGGTGCTCCAAGCTGAGATACTATCCGAGCATGGCGCCGAGGCGCTCGAGACCCGGCCCGTCGACTACGTCTTGGCCGCCACACCCGATAACATCTACAACGGTCTGGTTTGCACCCGGCTCGCCCCGGAACTCGGGCTTGAGCGGGTATTCCAGCTCGCTCCCTCGAAGGCGGAAATCGATCCGCATAAAGGACTTACCCGCGAGTGGCGCGGTAAGGTATTGGCGAATTTTGGGCTCAGTTACGAGGCGCTCGAAGAGCGCTGGAAATCAGGGTGGCGTTTCGGGGTGGCCGATATCGAGGGGGAGCCGCCCGCGGGCGAAACTGTGCCGCTGATGCTGCTGCACAAGAATGGCCAGATCACGATTCCATCCCCCGAACATCCGTGTGCGCTTATGCCGACCCCGGGTGAACGCATGATCCTTATGGCCCCGCCAACTCCCAGCCAGTCTGTCGCGTCGGCGGCAGCTGAGGCGTATCCCTAGGGCGCTTCCACGCTGAGTCGAAGCACCCTAGCTTTGCCTTTGCGAGGATGTTCACGCGCTGACTGGAATTGCAAGCAATTCCAGTCAAGCGCGATCTGCTCTAATTCGGGATCAGCACTGCGCGGCCGTTGAACCTGATTGTCTCTCCCGGCAATGGATCTGACTTGATCGCGGGCACATTGGCCGCAGCCAGAGCGGGAACCTTGCCATCCGGCTGCTGACCGCGCGGGGTTGTATGCACGACTTGGCTTGGCGGCAAGGGCGTAGCATTCCGGAGATGGGCGTACATAAGATCCAAAGCCTGGAACAGATAAGGCTGAAGCGGGATCAGCATCGCATCGAAGCCCGGCAGCCCGGCCAGAAAATCCAGATGCTGCGCGTTCGTAATCTCATAATAGCGCAGTTGGCTGCGAGCCCCCTCAGTAAGCTGGTTGAGCCCGAAATAAGCGCGCGAGGTGAAATTGGGCGGGAGCACGGCGTCGCTGCGCCCAGTCACGATTATTGCGGGAAGGCCATGCAGATCGCCCGATGCCCGGATTTGGCGCACTCCGTCCGCGATCCGCTGCGCCTCTGCAATCTGCTCGCCGGCAAGGGGACCGCCACCCCCTGGGGCGGCTCCCACAGCTAGGGCGCGCAGGCACAGCGCGCCCTGCAGGTTCTGATCGGCTGAGGATGCCCGGTCTTCCTTCGCGCCACCCTGAGCCAGGTTATTGACCATGTCGACACCGCCGGTCGGGGGGATGCCGCTGCTGGTTCCGAACAAGGCTGCTTCGCGGCCCTTGTCCAGCGGCATGGGCTGGCGATCTTGCCCAGTTGCGGCAAAGCTATAGCCGCAGAGGTTATCGGTCACGCTAAATCGCCCATACGCATTCGCGTAGGTCATCGCAATGGATTGCGGTACGTAAAGGAACCAATGCGAAGGGGCGATCAGGTTTTGCTCGATGAGAATGCCCGCGTCATTCAGAATTGTCTGCGCCTCCGCGGCCTGCTCTGTGACGCTCTCTGAATTGAGCAAGCCCAGCCGATGCAGGGCCGCGCACCGTTCCGGGCTGGGGGCCGTGTTGAGCGGCGCGCTGGCTAGGGAGGGTGCTGCGCTGGCGCAGCCGAGGTAAAGATTCCCGAGCGTCATGTAATCGATCAGCGGACGGCTATGCTGGGCTACCGGCGGCCGGCCATCCTGCATGATTACAAACCGGTCACTCGGCATCGGATTTACGTTGGGCTCGGACACGGCAACGCCATCGATCAAGCCTAAACGGTCCTGCTCCGCCGCCCGCAACGAAGATCCGCCGCCATTCGAGATACTCGATGCGATGACAATGGTGTTTCGCTTGTTGATTGCTCGCCCGCCAGATCCTGGGGCTGCAAATTTCTGATTGAGAGCATAGAAGGCGACCTGGATCGAATCGAGTACATCCTGCCCCCAATCGGCTTCGGGATTGCTTTGGGAATGGGCGTGCTTGAAGGCGAAGCGGTTCGGTATCCGGCCATTAAACTGGTCGCGATCGGCATCGCTTAGTGGGACCGTGAAATTCGATCGATTCCCTGCCTGGGCGGCATCCAGACGTTCGCCGCGAAGAAGATTTACCGTATTGTCCTGCAGGTCATAAGCGCCCGTTCCCGTTCCTTTATCGGTATAAGCGACGGCGCATCCGTGCTTCAATCCCCACTCGCCGGCGGTGCCAATGGCGCCGTAGATTCCCCGCGAACCGGAAGAGGGCGCTGCGATGATGCAGCCATGCGCCGGAGCGTAGCTATCCGGGATCTGAACCACCATGGTCACATTCGTTTTGCCATTGCTGCTTCTTGCAAAGGCGACGATTTCATCGCCGGCGATCAGGCCTTCGCCTGCGCTGGCCCGTCCGTCTGGCCCAACATTCGGGCCGAACAACATGCCGTAACCGCCGCGCGCACTGGTATCGACAATCGCTTGGTAATTGGTGAAAATGGCCAGGCGGCGAAGCTCGTCCGCGGTAGGATTGCGCGGGTCTTTGAAGGATGGCGGGCTGGCCCCTTTCTGCAGCCCACTCTTCCCAAGGCCAGCCGTAAGCAGGTCGTTCGACACGCCATCATAATGGATTCGCACGATTTCTTGGCCGATCAAGGCGGGCCGTTCGCCCAATTGAGACGCCAGGGCTGGGCCTGGGAGGCAGCCAAGCACGATCACCGCCGCCAATGGCAAACTGGATTTCTTGGGCATTTACGCTCCCGCCGGGAGGAGGGTTGAAAGCTTAGTAGCGCGCACAATCGGTCAGGGCGCCCGGTTACGCAAGGACCTTTGCAGATCTCGTTCGATTGTAGCAACATCCGCCTTGAGCTGTTGCTCAACGATTACTCGCCAGTCGGCTACATCCGCAACTTCACCCGGATTATCCCGCAAGAGCTCGCGTTTGATGAAGGGAAAGCCGGCCAGCAACAGTTGGCGCCAGAGCTCGTTCGTGGGGTTGAGCGGCGTCCGCCGCACAGCGGCTTTGCGTATCCGGCGGGCATGCGTACGGCGGACCTCAACGGCCGGGTCCCCTGAGTCCTCTTCCTCGGCGTTTTCCCCGGTCAGTAGCGCGGCATCGACGTTCGCGATCAAGCCAGGATAAGGCCAGATGGCCTC
>JAFAHH010001026.1 GCA_019237355.1 Acetobacteraceae bacterium
GCTTACGAGAACCTGTGTGCAGGGCGCGCCTGCGAACCAAATGGCAAGGCTGGGCGTAGGCTGCCTCTGAACGGCGGCAAGCTGGCCGAAGCCGCCGACGATAACCTTGGGGCGAGGAGGTGTTCATGTTCGATCGCGACCGCAACCGTGGCCACATTTTTCCGTGCTTATCGCATTTGGACCTACCTGGTCGCCGACATCGTCCGCTATGGCTGGTATTACCTGTTACGCAGCCGCCCTGACCTGCTGGGGTTCTGGCACTGGATGACTGCGACCGTCAGCGGCTGGGGTGGGGCCTTCATGCGGTTGCCGGCGATGCGGCGCGACCATGTCGTGCTGACCTGTCCGGCAGGCACGGCCGAGATGAGGCCGGGATGCCAACCAGTGCTGGCCAGGGAACGCTTCGTTTACGACACGGGATCGCGCCCGAGGCAAGCCCGTGGATGAGCTCGCTTCCCTCGAGCTCGAGCGGCAGCACCGGTCAGCAAACGGATGGCTGGTGCTGCAGCGGCTGCCGCTCGGCCGCGACATCCCGTTGCGCGACTTGTATTTTCGCGCAAAAAACGAAAGGGGCGCCAGCCCATGGCGCTGTCGCCTAGAAGGCGCGCGGCTCGTGGTTGGCAGCGGCGCGGCGCTCTCGTTCGACACCTATTTCGGAGCTTTTTTCGAGCGGAACTGGCGTGGTCCGACCGCACTCCGCTCGCTCGTCCTCGCCCTGCGCGCCAATGGTTCCTTCGCACTCCGAGTCCTGCGCCGCTTGGCACACGGCGAGGAGCTGCTGCTACACGAGGACGTGTTGACGGAGTTCGAGGGCCGGCTCTCGCTGCCGATACCGACGCCGCCCATACAAGCTGGCGGTGGCCGACTCTTTGCCGACATCATAGCGCGACGCGGCGGCTGCTCCATCGAGGCTCTGGAATGGTGCACGCCGGATACCGCCTTCGCACCGGTCGGCCTCGTGCCCGTCTTCTGCACGTTCGGGCGTGAAGAGCAACTCGGCCGGGTGCTCGCCACAATCGCCGCGGAGCCGGATTGCTGGTGCGGCCTGACGCGCATCATCGTGGTAAATCAAGGCAGGCCGGGTCTCATCGCCCATCCCGCAATTGCCGGGCTGCCTACTGCCTTTCGCGCGCGGCTTGCAGTCATCGAGCAGGGCAATTTCGGGGGCGCTGGCGGCTTTACCCGAGGGCTGCTTGCAGCACGGGACATCCCGGGCGCAACTCACGCGGTGCTTATGGATGATGATGTCGCTGCCGAACCCGAGGCGCTGCGCCGTGTTGCGGCATTCTTCGCCATCGCCCGTCCGCGCCAGGCGCTCGGCGGCCACATGCTCGATATCCTTCGGCCGACCCGGCTTTATGAGGCAGGCGCTCGAATCGACGAGCGCAAGTGGTACCTCTTGCCGCTGAGGTTCGACCTGCCGCTCGGCGACCCCCGCAGCCTCGACGCACTCACCCAGCCGGAGCCAATGCACTATAACGGATGGTGGTTCTTCGGCCTCCCGCTGACGCTCCTAGCGGAAACTGGCCTACCCCTACCCTGCTTCATCCGGGGTGATGATGTTGAGTACGGGATGCGCTTGCATGAGCTAGGCGTGCCGATCGTTGGGCAGCCCGGCGTCGCCATCTGGCACGAGCCCTTCTATACCAAACTCAATGGCTGGCAGCTCTATTACGAGACCCGTAATATGTTGGTTACTGCCGCAATCCATTTCCCTCGCAATCGTCTTCGGCTAGCCGTGCTGCTGCTCAAGCGGCTCCTCCTCTACCTGCTGACTTACCGTTATTACAGCGCCGCGCTGGTACTCCGCGCCATCGAGGATTACCTGCGAGGCCCCTCGGTCTACGAAATGCCTCCCCAGGAAATTCACGCCGCCCTTGAACGGTATAAGGCGGAGTTCCCACCCGAGGAATTCGGCCGGGAGCGAGTGCCCCGCGAGCGCCCCCTTCTTCGAGACCCAAGGACTTTGCGCGGCTTCGTATTCAGAATCGTCTGGGCGATCCTGCGAAACTGGTTACTGCCCACCAGCCAAACAGTAACGCCGGTCCGGATCGAGGCACGCGACCTGGTTTGGTTCCGGGTGGCCTTACTCGACCACATCGCGGTCGAGACCCATTGGGACGCTCGGCTCCCGGTCTTTCGGCGCTCCCCGCCCGCCTTCCGACGGCTATTCGTCAATGGATCGCGCCTGCTGGTCCGGGTCGCCTACGGCGGGGGTGCGGTGTGCCGGACGTAATTTCGAGCGCGAACGCATTCGGATCCGGCAAACTGTCCAGATCGTGCTCGCCGCCGAGGAGGCGGAGCTGGCCGACCGCGGCTTTCTTCTGGAGGCAGTGCGCGGCATCGGTATCCCGTTCAACATCTGGGCGGGATACAGTGCCTACCACGGATTTGGAAATTCGTCCGATCTCGGCATGATCCAGGTTCCGACGGAATATGTGGACATGCTGCTGGTATTGCGCCGCCGCAGGATCCGCACTTTCTGCGAGATCGGCGTCGACTTTGGCGGCTTCACGGCACTGACCGCCGCTTATCTCAAGCGCATGTGCGGGCTCGAGGAATATCACTGCGTCGATGTGCGGCCGCGCTTTGTGGACGGCGAATTCTACGAGCGGATTCTACCGCTGGTCTTTCACGTCCCGGCCACTTCGAACGATCTGTGTGGCCGGGCCTTCGACGCCGTGTTCTGCGACGGCGATCATTCATACTGGTGGACCAAGCGCGACTTTTTGAACCTCGGCCGCTACGCCCGCATCTTCTGCCTGCATGACATCAAGGCGCATGAGTACGACAATCTCGAAGGCGGCGTGACGCGATTCTGGGCGGAGTTCAAAGAAAGCTTTCGCGACCGCTGCAGTATTCTTGAGATCTCGCACTCTGGCCCAGACTGGATGGGTATCGGCATCGCATTCTTGCGCGAACCGCTCTGACCCTGCCGCGTCTCTCGCATGAGAATAAAGGAGCATCTCAATGGAACGACGTACACTAATGTTGACCCTGTCGGGAGCCGCGTTGCCGCTGCTCGTCCAAGCCGCCCCGCGGTTCGCCTTGGCGCAGCCGACCGGAGCCGCAACACCTTCTACGCCAATGGACATGGCACAGTACCGCCTGCTGACATTGACGGTCGGCTCACTGGCCAAACAAACCAGCGAACTTGCGCTTGAGCGGGCGTCGCATCCCCAAGTCAAGCAGTTCGCGGGCTTTGAGAATGCCGAGCAGACGACGCTTGCGCAGGTGCTGACCGACATGCAGAACCCCCCCGGCCGCGCCGCTTGACGCGAACGGACAAGCGATACTGCGCCAGCTCCAGGCTACGTCGGGTCCCGGCTTCGATCAGGCCTACATACAGGCCCAAATCCAAGCCCATCAGCAGCTATTCGGGATCCAGAACGCGGTTCTCCAAGGCCAGACCGGCATGACCACCGATACCGCGCACGTTGCCATGTTGGCGCGCTACGTGATCCAGACCCACCTGGTCATGCTGCAGGACATCGCGCGCATCCTGCATACGTGATGCGAGCCGCTGCAGGTGACGAGCCTTCCAGGCTAGTGGCCCCAGCCATCCCGGCCCCCTTGCGTGATCTGCGCCGCCGTGAACCGCCTAAACGGCTCTAGGGTCATGCCTCTCGCGCCGCGAGCGCCATCCCGAACGCGTGTGTTGCAGGGACCAGGATGAAGCGAAGTCGTCCGTTTCGGGGTGCGAGGCCGGAACGGATCGGGGGCAACCAGTTCCGGGTGCTGCGCTTCGCCCTTGATCGCGTCGCTACCTGAGCCGCTATCCACCTGCTGAGGCTTTGGCTGAACTCGTGCTGCCCCCAGGCTACTCACAGAAGTGGACCGCGCCTATAAGTCCGTAACAAGAAAGCCAGTTGGAAGGCATGACCTGCACCAACGAACCGGCCGATAGTCTAATCTTTACCGAGACGGCAGAGCCGGACAGCGAAACCATCCGGGCCCTTAAGCACGGCGTGGATGAGTTCAACTTTTCGGCGGTCGGCCCGGATCAGTATCGGCAGGTCTGGATCATAGGCCGCGATAATGCAGGTGTCCTTCAAGCGGGGCTGCGGTCGCATATCACGTGGAGCTGGCTATTTCTCGACTGGCTGTGGGTCGCTAGCGCGTATCGTAGCCGTGGCGTTGGAAGCGAAATCCTTCTGCGGACTGAGGCGATCGCGCGTGATCGCGGCTGCTTAGGGGTCTATCTCAATACGTTTAGCTACCAGGCTCCGCTGTTTTACGAACGGCACGGGTACCGGGAATTTGGCCGGCTTGAAGGCATGCCACCCGGCCATGATCGGATCTGGTTCAGCAAAAGGCTGTAATGCGTCTGCTCTAGGGCCAGGCCCTAGTGCACACAAAGCATAGAGTTGCCCGTTGTCGTTACGGCACGGAGTTTTCGCACAGTCTGCAAGAGTCTGCAAGAGTTATGCAACGCAAGAGCATCGTGGCGGAGCGGTCCGATAGCAAGCAAAGCGATCCTAGAGCGGTTTCCACTCACGTGGAACCGCTCTAGCTTTGTTTGGCGAGCAGATTTGGGTTCCCATCGCGCGCGCGATGGGGTCCCCGTCACGCGATGTGGATCGCCTCCGGCGATTCCACCTGATCGCGATCTGCTCTAAAAGATGGCGACTACAGGTTCTCCGTCACGAGCTCCCAGACATCACCTGCGCGGCCAGCGAGAACCGCCTTGGCCGAATAAAGCGCCATACCGAACAACGGACCCGCCTCGATATGCGGCGGCATCACCAGCTCCATCCGGCTGGTGACGACATCAAGGAGTGCGGGACCAGTTTGCGCAAGCCAATCGCGTACCGCCCCGTCCAGGTCTTCGGCACGTTCAACCCGGCGCGCGTGGAAGCCTATCGCCTCGGCCACACGCGCAAAGTCCGGGTTTTCCAGATTGGTGTACGCGTCCAGCAGTCCCTCAGCCTTCATCTCCAGTTCGACGAAGCCGAGCGAGCCGTTATTAAATACCGCGACCTTGATTGGGATTCTCTCCTGAACCGCGGTCAGGAGATCACCCATCAGCATCGACAAACCGCCGTCCCCGCTGAACGAGATCACCTGGCGTCCGGGGAACGCCTTCTTGGCGCCAAGCGCCTGTGGCATGGCGTTGGCCATCGTGCCGTGTGTCAAGCTCAGGAGCGTACGACGCGCACCGTTGGCTTTGACGTGACGGAGCAGCCAGACCATGGGCGAGCCGCCATCGGCGGTGAAGATCGCATTCGCATCGGCGTGCTGGTCGATCAGGCTGGCGAGATATTGCGGGTGAATCCTTCCACCGCGATTGATGGTTGCACGCTCGCCAAGCGTTTCGACAGCTCTCTTATGCTGGGCCAGGCAGTCATCCAGGAACCTTCGATCCGCGCGTTCCGAAATGCGTGGCAACAGGGCTGCAACCGTAGCCTTAACATCGCCGACGACGCCCAGCTCCACAGGATGACGGCGGCCGAGGTGGGTAGGCTCGATATCGACCTGTACGATGCGAGCTTTTTCGGGGTAGAATTGTCGCCACGCGAAATCGCAACCCAGCAGAAGCAGGGTGTCGCACCCGATCAATGTGCCGTATCCCGAGGCCATGCCGATGACACCGGTCATGCCGACGTTAAACGGATTATCGTACTCAATGAAGTCTTTAGCACGCGACGTGTGCGCTATAGGCGCCTTCAACCGGCCGGCCAGTGCGATGATCTCGTCATGCGCACCATCGCAGCCCGAGCCGCCATAGATCGCGATCTTCGTGCCGGCATTAAGGATCTGTGCGATACGATCGAGCTCGGCGTCACTCGGTCGCAATACCGGCGTCGCGCGGTGCACGGCGAAAGCGGGGTCGTCGGAGATTTCCAGCTTGGAGACGTCGACCGGGAGAATCAGCACCGCGAGGCCGCGCTTCGATAAGGCTGCCTGCGCTGCCATCGCCGTCTTGCGCCGTGCCTGCTCCGGCGAGCGGATCTCACTGCAGAAAACGCTGCACGTCTGGTAGACCGACGTGAAATCCACTTCCTGCGGAAAGTCGAACCCCCGCTCATCGTTAATGACCTGACTGGCGATGAGCACCACGGGCGCGCGGTTCCGGTGCGACTCGAACAGCCCATTGATGAAATGCAGGCTCCCCGGTCCGCAAGAACCGGCACAGGCCGTGAGATTCCCGCTCAGCAGCGCCTCGGCGCCAGCCGCAAAACCAGCGACTTCCTCGTGGCGCACGTGCACCCACTCAATTTTGCTGCGTCTGATGGCGTCGGTGACGTAGTTCAGCGTGTCTCCCGGCACACCCCAGCAATGCCGGACACCAGCCGATTGCAGTGTCTCGACGACTACCTCGGCAACCATCTTGTGGCTCATAAACGCGTCGCCTTCTCGCCGATTGGTGCGACCGCGAAGCGCAGGTCAATAAGCGCCACTTTGCCGTACAGCTAAGTGCGCGTTGTAACACGGAACGCCCGCTGCCCTGAACCCCATCAATGTCCCCTACTTACGTCGTTACGTCAATGGCGCTCCTGCCGCTTCCGGACTGTGCACAACCCAAGCAGACTGTGTGAACACTCGATTGGCTGCGGCAGCCAAAACACATTCTGCTGTCAGAGAACCGCTGCAAGAGTTAATGTTCCCAGTCTATTGCACACGAAGCAATGGAGTTGCCCATTGTCGTTACCGCACGGAGTTTTCGCACAGTCTGTTCGCACAGTGTTCGCACAGTCTGCAAGAATTATGCAGCTCGGCTTTTTAATTCGTATTAGTAATGCAATCTGCCTTGGGCGGAGCGGACGCGGCCGCAACGGCCAATTCAGCGAAAGTTTGGCTTGACAGGCAACCGACGGTTATGTTCTGATTGCGTTCATGCCCTGGACCCCACCCTCACCCCCGACCGGCCTTTCGGAGCGCTTGGCTCTGATTATGGCCGGGTTACGCGGGGTGCTGGCCGCGCATATGGTGAAGGACCGGTCGGCGGTTGCGGTGCTTTTTCTAGCCTGGGCACGGCTGGGCCGGCCTGGGTTCGCGGTTTGAAGCGCTGGTGGCGGCCCTCCGCTCCGACCGGCTTCCGGCCGGGCCGGCACCGCGCGAGCGGGCTGTGCCTGCTTTTGAATTGCCCCGGCTGGAGGGCCTGCCGCAGCCTCGGCTGCCGGGTGGGTTTGGGTGGCTGATCCGGCTGGTTCCGGGGGCGGCGGTCTATGGCAGTCAGTTGCAGTATTTGCTGGCCGACCCGGAGATGGCGGCGCTGCTGACGGACGTACCGCAAGCGGGACGGATCCTGCGCCCGCTGTGCCGGATGCTCGCGATCCGGCCGGGTCCGGAGCTGGGTGCGACGCGGCGCGGACAGTCGGCCTCGCCTGCCGACGGGGTCGGCCTGGGCGATGCGGCAGCCGCCACCGCGGGGCCTCCGGATGTGCTCCTCGGGTTAGGTCCCCTTGGGGCCGTCGCGGCTCCGGGTTCCCAATTCGCAAGCGAATTGGGGGCGGAGCCTTGGCCCGCTCCCGCTCCGGTAGCGGGGCTGCTGGTCAGGACTTCCGACAACGCCGGGGCTGACCCGCCGCGGGCTGTGTCCGGCCGCCGAGCTGAGCCGGGCTGAGCGGCCCGCGTCACAGCGCGCCCATGATGTTACGAGATAGAAACATAAGCCATTGGAGAACACGACTTTCAGGTGAAGCCATCATGCTCTATGCTTTTGCTTTTTCAGGCCGACCTTTACGCCGGCGATGCTCGGTACCGTACTATGCACCCACCCGTTTCACCATTCGGGGTCGGCGAAGCCGGTGGGGGGCTCAAGCCATGGCGCTTTAGCTTTAGCGCTGCTTGCCCAGGTTCGCCCCGGCATCCCTTAAGTCCTGGACCAGTTTATCGCTGAAGCCCTCGACCCGCTTCAGATCGTCCCATGACCGAAACGGCCGGCTTTGGACGATGCGCCCGACGCGTTCCCGGCCCAATCCGCCGACACGATCAAGCTCGTCTTCGCTCGCCGAGTTAAGATCGATCCCCTTTGCATCGCCAATTGCGCTTGCCATTCGTCCCCTCCTTCCGCACCCTGCTGGCTGGACGCAGGCTCCGGGAGCAGGTTGCCCGCTTAACACCGATTTGTGCGGCGGGTCGGCCCTACGCCAGGTGAGGCTACTGGAGCTCGACCATGACCGGGACGTGGTCCGATGGTTGCGGCTCCCCGCGTTCCTGCCGGTACGGCTCGGCCGAAATCAACCGCTCGGAGAATGTGGGCGACAGCAGCACGTGATCGATCCGCAGCCCGGCATTTCGGCGCCAAGCGCCGGCCTGGTAATCCCAGAAGGTATAGATCGGGCCGGCTGGGTGGATGGCGCGGATTGCGTCGGTCATTCCCGCCCACAGCAGCCGCCGGAAGCGCGCCCGGCTTTCCGTCCGCACCAGCGCGTCGGTGGGCGGCAGGGTGCCCGGGGCGAGGTCGTCGTCACCCGGGCAAATATTGAAGTCTCCCGCAACAATGAGGGGGGTATCCTCATCGAGGAGGCATTCAGCCCTGCCGGCGAGCCGGTCCAGCCAGGCGAGCTTGTAGGCGAATCCTGGATCCCCGCCGGAATTGCCGTTCGGCACGTAGACATTCATGATGGTTGCACCACCCGCCTCGATCTCGATGTAGCGGGCTTGGGCATCGTCGTCCGCAAGCCCGGGCAAGGCGCAGTGCCGAACCGTATAGGGACGGCGCGAAAGCACCGCGACGCCATTATAGGCTTTCTGGCCGACGGCTTCCGTTTGGTAACCGAGGTTATTGAACGTGCCACATGGGAAATGCGTTGCTTCGCATTTCGTTTCCTGCAGCAGAAGGAAGTCGGGCTCGGCATTTTCGAGCCAACGGCACACATGCTTTTCGCGCTGGCGGATGGAATTGACGTTCCACGTGGCTAGTTTCATGCGGCCGATCAATAAGGGGCGAGATCATCTGGTGGTGCCAGACATAGGCCCGCCTCGTCATGGGAATAAGACCCAGTCCATTCACGGCTAGACTAGGTCGCCTGGATGGAGGCGAAGAACAAATCGGGCGTGCGATATGGTTTGGGTACCGCACGCGCCGAATAGGAGGCAATCTTATCTATGAACCGGCCCGAGGTCCGTCGGCCATTGTGCCTTATTTTTCCGCGCTGACCGCATGGCCCTTATTCTCGGCGCGAGGCGCGAGGCGCGGGAAATGCGGCTTGGGCTTTTCCGTTCGTGGCGAAGCGAAATTCGGCTGGTTCAGCTCCTCAATGGTCCGGCTCCCAGCCGAACCGGGCAATGGGGTGCTGCCCGCCCACACCACTGCGGGGGCGGCGAGGACGGCCAAAGCCCATGCTGCTGCGGCAATCCGACTGCCGTTCCGTTGTGTGTTCATCTTGGCACTCTCCAAAATGACACCGCAATTGGTGCCGGCCCCATAATCCGCCGGCGGCTGACGACAGGGTGTGATCCTGTTCACAAGCGAGGCGAAGATTTCTACCACCGAGCCGCGGCTCATGCGGCGCCAATCAGCGCGTACACGGAAATCCTGACGGTGGTCGCAACGGTTCCCGCAACAACGGTTGCGAGCATCCATTGCACCTGACGCGATCCGCCTTCGATCCGTTCCGGGCCGGATGGCTATCCCAGCAAAGCCGTTCTGGTAGGTCGCGATTGCCTCGGCCGTCTTTCGCGCCTTCTCCGCTGGCCTATGCTACTCGACCGAGAAACTGGTGCCGCACCCGCAGGCAGAGGCGGCATTCGGGTTATGGACCGCGAAATAGCTCCCCATCAGCTCGTCTTTGTAGTCCAGCTCACCGCCGGCCAGCAGGTCGAGGCTGACCGGGTCGATCAGCACGGTGGCGCCTTCACGGCGGATGATCACATCGTCCGGCTGAGGCTCGTCATCGAGCTCAAAACGGTACTGAAAGCCGCTGCATCCGCCTGCTAGGACCGCGACCCGCAGCGCCGCCCGCTTCTCGGCCGCCGTAATTTCCGCGATGCGCGCAGCCGCGCGCTCGGAGACACCGAAGGAAAGCTCTGTGTGCATAGGCGGCAAGATAAGGGGCAGCGTAGCGATTTTGAAGCGCCGCTTGAGCCGGATCCGAACCCCGGCCTAGGCTAGAGAGCGGGTTCCACTCAGTTGGAACCGCTCTAGCAGTCTGCTGAAAAGGCCAGGGCTCCGCCCTGGACCCGTCATGCGGGGAGCATGCTGTTCGCATGACGGGGCCGAGAGGCCTCAGACCCCATCCACTAGAGCGGGATGACTTTTGGTCAAGTCATCCCGCTCTAAGATTTTTGGCTTTGAGAGCGCGATTCAGGCTTTCCGACGATTCCGCCTCAAGCCATCGCGCGCTAAGTGATTGGATTGCAAAGGCTGTGCCTTTGCTGGGGTCCAGGGGCAAAGCCCCTGGCCTTCCTTCGTTGCTTTACGAACGGCGATTCCACCTGATCGCAATCTGCTCTAGATACGGGCATGTCCCTCGCCGCTTATGCCGTGCGCGCCGATACTTCCCGCGGACGGCTCTTTCCCGAGCCGGAATCCGACATGCGGTCTCCGTGGCAGCGCGACCGGGACCGGATCATCCACAGCGCCGCCTTCCGCAAGCTGCAGTACAAGACGCAGGTCTTTGTCAATCATGAAGGCGATTTCTTTCGCACCCGGCTCACGCACAGTATCGAGGTGGCGCAGATCGGTCGCTCGATCGCCCGTGCGCTAGCCCTTGATGAAGACCTCGCAGAGACCTTGGCGCTGGCGCATGACCTGGGCCACCCCCCCTTCGGCCATGCGGGAGAGGAGGCGCTGAACCTGGCCATGAAGCCGTTCGGCGGGTTCAACCACAATGCGCAGTCGATGCGAATCGTGACGATGCTGGAGACGCGCTACGCCGCCTTCGACGGACTCAATCTTACCTGGGAAACGCTGGAGGGGCTGGCCAAGCATAACGGCCCGCTTCACCGGCCGCCGGCCTACATCGCGGAGTATAATCAGCGCCATCGACTCGAGCTTGGCACGCATGCGAGCGGGGAGGCGCAAGTCGCAGCGCTCGCGGACGATATCGCATATCACAGCCATGACCTGGATGACGGGCTGCGCGCCCGGCTTTTTGACCTCGAGGATCTCCGCCACGTGCCGGTGGTAGGAGAGGCGCTGGAGGCGGCAAGCCGGGCCGGCCCGGACGTGCCGCCACCTCGATTACGGCATGAAACCATCCGGCGGGTGATCGACGCGATGGTGCGTGACGTGGTCGGCGAAACCCGCCGCCGTTTGACCGCGCTGGCGCCGGAGGACGCGGAGCGAATCCGGCACGCGAGCGCCCCGATCGTGAGCTTCAGCCCGGAAATGGCCGAAGCCAACCAGGTGATCAAGCATTTCCTGGTCGAGCGGATGTATCGCCACTGGCGAGTGAACCGCATGACGGCGAAGGGGCGAGGCTTAACGGAAGAGCTTTTCCGGCTGCTGCATGGCGACACCAGCCTCTTGCCGGGTGAGTGGCGCGCCCGGGCCGGGGAGAGCGGCGCTGCCCGCGCCGCGCACACTGTGTGCGACTACATTGCCGGCATGACGGACCGCTATGCCGTGGACGAGCATCGGCGGCTTACCGACGTCACCGTCCTTGGGTGATCTACAGGATTAGCAATGACCGAATTTCATGATCTTTACGCGCATATTCGCGCCCAAGTGCTGGCCGCCTTGCAGCAGGTGGCGCCGAGTCTGCCCGATGCTCTCCTCAGCAAGATCGAGGTGACGCCGGCGCGCGAGCCCGGCCAAGGCGATATGGCGAGCAATGTGGCCCTGGTGGCGGCCAAGGCTGCGCGGCAAGCGCCGCCGAAGCTCGCGACCGCGCTGGTTTCGAAGCTGCAGGAGACGCCCGAGATCGAGTCGGTGGAAGCGGCGGGGCCGGGCTTTGTGAACATGCGCCTTAGGCCCGAGGCGTTCCGCGCCTTACTGCCAGTGATCCTCCGTGACGGCACGGCTTATGGCGATAGCCGTATAGGCGCGGGTGCGGCGGTCAATGTCGAATATGTTTCCGCCAACCCGACCGGCCCCATGCATATCGGGCACTGCCGCGGAGCGGTGGTGGGGGATGCTCTGGCGAATCTTCTCGCCAAGGCCGGGTACTCGGTTACGAAGGAGTTTTATATCAACGATGCCGGCGCGCAGGTGGCTGCGCTCGCCTGGGCGGCATACTGGCGTTATTTGCAGGCGATCGGAACACCGCTCAGCGAAGAGGAATTTGCCAAGCAAGTTCCGGGTGGGCTGCAATATCGCGGCGATTATCTCATCCCGGTGGGCGAGGCGCTGGCCGCGCGCTATGGTGAATCGCTCGCCGTCGATCGCCGCCCCGCGCCGCCCGAGGGCTGGTTCGACACCGTGCGCGAGTTCGCCGTTGCTGAAATGATGCGGGGCATCCGTGAGGATCTTGACCTGCTCGGCGTGCGTCAGGAGGCCTTTGTTTCGGAGCGTGCCCTCGTAGAGGCGGGAGCAGTCGATGCGGCGATCGAGCGGCTGGGGGCGGCCGGCTTGATCTACGAAGGCGTGCTCGAACCACCCAAGGGTAAGCTGCCCGATGACTGGGAAGCCCGGCCGCAGACATTGTTCCGCGCTGCGGAGTTTGGGGACGACACCGACCGGCCGCTGCGCAAGTCAGACGGCTCCAACACTTACTTCGCGAACGACATCGCCTACCACGCCGGTAAGATCGCGCGCGGAGCCCAGGTTTTGATCGATATTTGGGGCGCGGATCACGGCGGGTATGTGAAGCGGATGCAGGCCGCGGTACGCGCGCTAGCTCCGGACGCCATACTGGAAATCGTGCTTTGCCAAATCGTGCATGTGGTGCGCGGCGGGCAGCCGGTGCGGATGAGCAAGCGCGCTGGAACCTACATCACCCTTCGCGATCTGCTGGAGGAGGTGGGACGCGACGCGGTGCGCTTTACCATGCTCACGCGCAAAGCCGACGCACAGATGGAGTTCGACCTCGACCAGGTGGTGGCGCAAACCCGCGAGAACCCGGTGTTTTACGTCCAGTACGCCCATGCCCGCTGCCGCTCGGTGCTGCGCCTGGCAGCGGAGATGTTCGGGGCGGAGGTAGTAAGCGACGTCGGGCTGGCGGGGGCGGCGCTCGATACGTTGCAAGCGGAGCCAGAACTCGCCGTACTGCGGCGGCTCGCGCATTGGCCGCGCCTAGCCCAAGCGGCTGCCCTGGCCCGGGAGCCGCATCGAATCGCGTTTTTTCTCTATGACTTGGCGAGCGATTTTCATATCCTGTGGAACCGGGGCAAGGACGATTCGACGCTTCGGTTCCTGCAGCCTGATCGCCTGGCCGAAACGCTGGCACGGTTGGCGTTGGTTGCCGCAACTGCCGTCGTGATTCGCTCCGGCCTCAGCGTAATGGGTGTCGAGCCCGCTGAGGAACTGCGTTGAACAGATCGCGCCGCTCAAGGAGGTGGCACATGGCGGACGACTTGGATATACCAATGCCTGTCACCCAGAGCTATCGCGTGCCCCGCCGACGCGGCATGGACCCCGGGACCAAGCGGCTCGTGCTGATCGCCGGGGGCTTAGGTGGCGTATTGTTGTCGACGATGGGGCTCTGGGCGGTGTGGAACCATCCAAGCTACCATCCCGTGCCGGTGATTGAGCCCGATCACCACCCGATTCGGGTGAAGCCGGAAAACCCGGGCGGGCTGCAAGTGGCGGGGCAGAACGAGGAGGTCCTCTCGGGAGATGCTGGGACCAAGGACGATAAGCTCGCGCCGCCCCCGGAAACGCCCGCGCTGGATGTGCTGAAGCAGCAAGAACCAGCAAACACCGAGAAGCCCGCCGCTCCTGCCCCCGAAGCCGCTTCGCCGGCGCCTCCCGCAGCCTCGGCCTCTGTTCTGGAGCCGCCGCACCCCGCTCCGCCCCCGCCGGTCCCGGCTGCGCCGCGACCGGCGCCCGCGAACCCCACCGGCCATCGCGCCTTTGTGCAACTCGCGGCGGTCAGCTCGGAGCAGGCTGCGCGGGCTGAGTGGCAGCGGTTGCTCAAAAAGATGCCGGATCTGCTGGCTGGTCATCAGCCGATTCTGCTGAAGGCCGACAAGGGGGGCCAAGCTATGTGGCGCCTTCGTACGAGCGGTTTTACCGATCCAGCACAGGCAACGGATTTTTGTAAGCGCGTGCGGGCCAAAGGATTGGCCTGCGCTGTCGCCGCTTCCTGAGAACTCAAA
>JAFAHH010001098.1 GCA_019237355.1 Acetobacteraceae bacterium
GGTCAGTCGCGGGGGGGAGAAATCGGTTGATTACCACCTTTCACATGCCGACCCGTGTCGTTGCAGGACAGGGATCACTCACGATCGGCACTCTCGCGCGGGGCTTGCATATCTCGCGCGTGCTCGTCGTGTCGGACCCTATCATATCGAAACAGGAATCCACGAGCATGCGTTGGCTTCTCAGGAAGACGCCGGAGTCAAAGTGTCGCGGTTTGACGAATGCGGCATTGACGCTCGCTGCTCGCATATCGACGACCAGGGCGCGCGCGTGCGGCGCGAGGGGATCAACGGCGTGATCTGCATCGGCGGCGGCTCGGTCATGTGCACCGGCAAGGGCATTGCCATCGTCGCTACAAATCAAAAGGCCATGCGCGACTGCACCGGGGTCGGGAAGTTCGATCGTCGTGCGCTGCCGATGATCATGGAGCCGACCACGGCCGGGTCTGGTTCGGAAGTTTTTCGCAATGGACCATCGTCAAGGACGAGGAACGGCACCTGAAGCTGCTCGGCGGCAGTCCGCTGAGTTTCCCCGACGTCGCCATTCTCGATCCTGTGACTTCCACTCCCTGCCGACGTATGTGGCCGCGTTGCCCGCGGTAGATGCGCTGACCCATGGTGTAGAAGCCTATTTCAGCGGGATCGCCTCGCCGCTGGCGGACGCGATCGCACTCCAGCGCCGTTCGCCTGCAGGCGAGTCGGGTGTTCCGCCGAAGGGGGACGGGATTGATCGTCTTAATGCGATGGCAGGATGTGGTGCCGGTGACCACATAAATGAAAACGAGCCAGGACTGGAACGGATGGAACATCTCGTGCGGGAGGCCGGCGCTGTTGTCCGGGGCCGGATGCGTGCGCTGTCGGGCGTCGGCCTGGCGCTCGGGACACTGTTCTTCGGGGCCGCGCTGACGCCAAGTCTCATCCCCAGAACCTATTCGACACAAGGGGTGCTGGCCGGAATTAGCTTCGCCGCCGGGTATGGCCTTGGTGTCGGCTGGCGCTGGCTGTGGGCATATCTCGGGTTGCCGGAGCCCCCCGAACGCACGCGGCGGATCGTCAATGCCGGCGTAGCCGTCTTCTGCCTCGCGATCGCAGCAATATTCCTCCGACAGGCCGCCGAATGGCAGAACTCGATCCGCGCGCTGATGGGCATGGCACCCCTCGAAACTGCCCATCCGTTCAAGATCTGTCTCACGGCGCTTGCAACGTTCGCCCTGCTGCTGGCGCTTGCGCGATTGTTCCGGTTCACAGCGGGCTTCTTGGCAACCCGCGCCGGACGATTGGTTCCGAGGCGGCTGGCGAATGTGGTCGGCGTCGGTGCCGCAGTCCTACTGTTTTGGTCGCTCGCGAGCGGTATCTTCTTCCCCGCCACGTTGCGCATCCTGGATTCCTCGTTCCGCGAATACGACGCGCTGCTCAAGCCCGAGCACCCGCAACCGGCCGAACCGGAGCGCTGCGGCAGCCCGGCCTCAATCGTTCGTTGGAGCAAGCTGGGCCGCGCCGGGAGAGAGTTTGTCGCTTCGGGCCCGACTGCGGCGGCGATCAGCGCCTTCACCGGCCGCCCGGCCGCCGAGCCGCGTCGCGTCTATGTCGGGCTGCGCGCCGGCGACACGGTGCGGGAGCGAGCGCAACTGGCTCTGGCGGAGCTAAAGCGGGTCGGCGCCTTCGAACGCTCCGCTCTCGTCGTCATCACCCCGACCGGCACGGGCTGGATTGATCCAGCCGCGATGGACGCGATCGAATACCTGCTCGGCGGTGACGTCGCCAGCGTCGCCGTGCAGTACTCCTACCTGTCGAGTCCTCTATCGCTTCTTGTCCAGCCGGAATACGGCACGGAAACAGCGCACGCGCTCTTCACCGAGATCTACGGCTACTGGACTACTCTGCCTCGTGAACACCGGCCACGGTTTTACCTGCACGGCTTGAGTCTCGGCGCGATGAATTCCGAAAGGTCAGTCGAACTGTTCGAGATAATAGGAGACCCGATCGATGGCGCCTTGTGGAGCGGGCCACCGTTTGGAAGCCGGTTCTGGCGCTCGCTGACCGATGACCGCAATCCCGGTTCGCCTGCGTGGCTCCCGACGTTTCGGGACGGTCGCTTCGTGCGGTTTATGAACCAGAACGGTTTCAGCGTTCCCACCCAGGCACCCTGGGGGCCGATGCGAGTCGTTTACCTGCAATATGCCAGCGACGCAGTAACCTTCTTCGACTATCGGGATTTCTACCGCCGCCCTGCCTGGTTGGAGCCGCCGCGTGGGCCGGACGTCTCGATGGGGCTGCGCTGGTACCCGATCGTGACAGTTTTGCAACTAGCGCTCGACATGGCGGTCTCGACCACCACGCCCATGCGTCATGGGCACGTCTACGCACCCCGTGATTACATCGATGCCTGGGCCGCTGTTGCCGATGTCCGAGGCTGGTCGCCAGAGGCGATCGCAGCACTGAAACAGCAATTGTCACAATCTGCGGACAAGGCAATGGAAAATCTCGGCAGCGAAGAGGGCGCCTACAGCAACCGAGGCGGATAACGGCGATTGCTCCCGTTTAGTTCCTTCCGGAAGATAGCGCCGCCACCCCATGACGAGCGAGTTCGCGCCTCATCAGCCCGCAATCGAAATGTCCGGCTGCAAAGGAACGCGATCATCTGCGCAATCACCAGGGTATCGTTCATCGTGAAAGTGTTTGTCGGCGTTGTCAGGTAACCGGGATCTGGCGTGAGCCGGAGGGGAAGACCAGGGTGAAGGCATGAGATGATCCCCTAATCCGCAAAGGTTTGGAGAAGGCCGCAGCTGTATTAGCCTGTGGCGAGGAGTGCTCCCCTCCAGTCGCTGGGCCGGTGCCGCTCACCATAACTATGCCGTTCTTGACGACGGTGCAATTCGTGTCATCGGCGTGCATGCGCGAACCTTTAAATTTTAGTGGCTCGCGACGACGATGCCGCCTTTGATGCGGCGCCACAACCTGGTCCTGTCGAGGTTGTTAGGCGCTCAGGTCGAAAATTGCCTCCGTTCCGCCGAGACGATAGGGTTGGCATAGCGCCGGATGGGCTGCGAGAAAACTGGCTCACAAAGCGCGATATCAGAGGAGGTTGGGATGAAGGCGTCTGAGATCATGATAAAACAGGTGATAACGGTAGGCTCGGACACTCCGGTCTCAGAACTAGCAAACACGATGATCGAAAACGGCATCAGCGCGGTTCCTGTGGTGCGGGACGGCCATGTGGTAGGCCTTGTAAGCGAGGGTGACCTGCTTCGGCGCACCGAGACGGGCACCGAGCGCCGAAGATCGCGCTGGCTGGAATTCTTTACCTCCGGCGCGACGCTTGCGGCAGACTACGTTAAATCGCATGGGAGGCGGGCGAGCGACGTGATGACGAAGGATGTCATCACCGTTAATGTGGACACGCCAATTCCGGAGATCGCCAACATCCTCGAATCCCGGCACATCAAGCGAGTGCCGGTCCTTGAGGGAGACAAGCTTGTGGGGATCGTCACTCGCGCCAACCTGCTCCAGGCGCTGGCCGCACGCGCGCCGGAACCGGCCGAGAGCTCAACAAGAGCTGACCAGGAGATCAGGGAAGCGGTGTTGCGCGAAATATCGGCCCAGCCGTGGGCGGGTTCCTTTCTCCACAATAACGTAATCGTTGAGGACGGCGTCGTTTCCCTGTGGGGATTTGTTTCGAATGAGGAGCAGCGCAAGGCCCTCCTGGTGGCCGCGCACAACATCCCTGGCGTGCGGGACGTAGAAGATCATTTGGAGTATCACATGTTTGCCGCCGGTTTAAACTTTATGGTCCGCGCCTGAGCTGAGGATAGGCTGAAGCGTCACTAATTTCGGCGCGGCTCAGACGTATGTCGGGCATCGGTGGGTGCGGCGACTGCAGAAGCACGCTCAGTGAGTTCACCGTGGGGTCGAGGGCGTTGCTGGGAGCGACAGCTATCTCTCTTGAGATGCCCCTGCCGGTTAGTCCAGAAACTTAGTGCAGCAGCAAGCCGCATCCCCGCTATTTCAGTTCGGGTTGCCTCTCGAAGCCGGCGATTAATCCCGATAGCAGGAGGTCACTCCTCCAAGGTCGTGTAGCCAGCGGCTTTTCTTCTCCTTCGAATCCAGGAAAATAGCCATCCGCTACAGAACCCAAGCAGGTAGATAATTACAAGGTCTCGGATGAAAGCGAAAATCGATAAAGCCATCAACGGACTACCCTCCCCTGCGAAACACTGCATCCGGTCGATGAGACAATATCTCTCCCCATCGGCTCGAATACCAACAGCTACCTGCCCATCCTTGCTACCGTCTGGCCAGCTTTCACGTTTACACAGCCCATGCTCCTATTCGATTCGAAGAGGCCGACTCCCATTAGGTAGCCGATCAATGAACCGCTAGCTTCAACAGCCAAGTAATTGTGGCAGCAACGGCGGAGACTATGCCAAACAAAATTGCCGACCCCAAGGTCGCGGTCTGCATGTTCTGCTCTAGAAGGCCCTTTATCTTGTAGCATTGCTCAAGCGAGCGTGCCCAGAACTCCTGCATTAGCTTCCTCACTCACCCAACAACGGTCCTCGCTTAGCAGCTCATCCAGCGTAACCGGGCACTTATCCGGAAGCTGCCCATCGATTAATTCCGGAAGCAGGCGCCGTGCCTCCCTGTAGAGGCGCTCAAGGTCTATACGGCCACGCACAGATGGCGCAAATGCATCGGCCGGTTCCTGGCGGTGCCGGGTAACTTCCATCTGCCAACCCTGAACTGCTTGAAAATTCGGCCAGGCTTGGATTCTGAGCAGGTGGGCCAGGGGCTGGCGTAGCCATCCTCCGCAGGCCCGGCGCTCGCTTCGTCCGACGCTCTCGATCTCCTCGATTACACTCCCCCAGTCGACCTGATCATTGACCCGCTCGCCAGCGGCTATGCGGCGCAGCTGTTCACTGTGGTGTTTGGACCAAAGCACTATGTCGCTATCGTATTCGCTCAGGGCCTGAATAATGCTCCATTCGGCCCAGGAGAAAACGATAGGACTCATCGGCAGAATGGGTATGTTCCTACGCAGCCTAGGCTGCAGACGGCTGGCTACATATTTCAGCCAGTTACAGCAACGCGCTGCAGGCCGTGGCAGTGAGTTGATGGACGCCGCGGTGTATGCGCTCGAACCACCCATACACGTTGGGCTGGAGAATGTGGCCGGCGATGGGCGCAGCCGTCAAGAGATCGCGTAGGGGGTCGTGTCCGCAGCAACGCGGCGCAGATAAGGGCCTGTTGTCCACAGGCGGTCATAACCGCCTGCCCGGGTCGAGCCGCCGGGAGCCGAATCATCGCTGCGCTGCGCGTGTTCCGAGAGCAATCGCCGTCGCCTACGCTGATCGGTCCACGGTCGGTAAGGTCCAGGCTGGGCGAGCACCTCCACCCGGGCCCGTGCGTAGACGCGTATAAACCGAAGCCCCCAGTCGACATAAACGCGCACCCGCGGATGCCGGTCTCGCCCACGGCGGGCTCGGCACTGCGAGCCAAACCTCATCCGACCGCCGCATGCGATCCAATGATTGCAGCAGCAGATCAAAATCGAAGCCAACCTCCATCGCTACGATCGCAAGCTGCGGTGGCTCGCCGCCCCGGAGTGCGGCGACTGCGCGGCCGTCTACTTCGCCTTCACATCGAAACCCTGCCGCCGAAGGAAACGCTTCACCGCCGGACACACGGCGGTCTCGAGCATGTCGCGCAGCTATGGTTGATTTTCCATCTCGGCGTTAACCTGGGCGCCGATTAGGATCACGAGCGAAGAGAGCCAGATCCAAGTCATAAAACCCATCGCTGCACCAAGCGAGCCATAGGTTTTGTTGAAGTTCCCGAAATGTCCTACGTACCACGAGAAAGCGGCCGACCCGATGAGCCAGGCTATCACGGCGAATGCGCCGCCCAAGCTCACCCATCTCCACCGGGCTTCATCCCGGCTCGGCCCGAAGCGATAGAGGAAAGCCAATACGATCGTGATAGCGACGAGCACGACAGGCCAGCGGAGCACGTTCAGCAGGATGTTTCTAAATTGGCCCAAGCCCACATAGCTCAGCACAAAAGGCGCGACGACGATGGCTGCCAACGCAACTAATACGAAAAGCAGCATTCCTAGAGTGAAGCATAAAGTTAGAAAGGTAAGCCAGATGAAGCTGCGCTTTTCGCGCTCGCCATGGACGACGTTAAGCGCGGCGAACAGCGCTTTAGTGCCTGCATTGGCGCTCCAGAGCGATAGCAGGGCGCCGATGACCACGTCGATGCTCAGCGCCTCGTCGCTTGCCGACGCGAGCGAATGGAGCTGATTGGAAATAATGTCCATTCCGGTATCCGGGACGACCCCGGAGAGCGCGTTAACATGCTGCGAGATACTAGCTGGGTTAGCAAACAAGCCGTAGATCGAAACCAGGGTTGCCAGGGCGGGAAACACTGCCAGAATCGCATAGAAGGTAACTCCTGCGGCCTCTGCCACCAGCCGGTGATTGGATATCTGCGAAACGACCCGTTTGGTGATGCCCCACCAGCCGCGGGTAGGAATTTGTGCTGGCGATTCGGCACGATGGCCACGGCTGGGTCGCACGGGCTCCCCTGAGGGACCCTCCGGCCGCGGGGTGTCCCGAGTATGCAGCCGAGGGTCGGCTTGTTTGTTCGGTGTTTTTGGATGGGCCGCAATTGCGACACCGACCGCGAGGACCATCAGCCAGAGGGGGAGCGAAGTTTGCCCGCGCTTTGCTGAGTTCTGCGCTGGCTGTCGCTTCCAGCCGAAATATTGGCTCAGCGCCATGTGCAGCCGTTTCAGCTAACGCACCCGGCTTAATGCAAACCCGCGGCCAGCGCGAGTAGCACAGTCTGGAACGGCCGCGCGGAGGACGGAAGGTGCTGGCGCGCTTGCGCCTGGTGGCACCATCAGGGCGAGCTGATGGGCATTCCCCAATTGCGGGCAAGATCGACATCGCCGTACTGGATCTGTTCCATATCCGCGATGGCAAGTTGCACTGGGCGCTACTCGATAACCTGGGCATGCTGCGTCAGCTCGGCGTGACCTCGATCTAATTGTGTGCTGGCGCCGCGGATGGAGCAGCGCCGTCGAGGGACTGTCGAGCTAAGAAACCGCCCAATTAGAGCGCGATGGTCAGGTAGAGCGCGATGGTCAGCGGCCGTTGCGAGCAAGCTCGGCCATGCTGTTCCGGCGTTGCGCGCGACGGTTAGCTTCGGCCCTCCTGTCGGTAAGGGCTCTCTCGAAGCCTGCTTCAGTCCGGCCAGGCACCTTGTTGGCCTTTTGTGTGGTCGGGTTTATGTCTCCCGAGCTGCTCCCAGCGATAAGGGCGCCCAATTCCCCTCGCCATGCTAGATGACCACCCATGACTCCCCCCAACTGCGCGCCCAAGAGGCGCGCGCTATTGTGTGTTTTCGGTTGGACTGGAACGTTTCCTTCGTGGCTCGGTTCCCGGGCGAGGGACGGAAATTAACGACAGGCCGCATCGTATCTCTATGACGGCCAAGGACAGCCGCTATTTTAATGGTGCTAGGCGGCCACCAGTCAGTCCAGCTTGACCCCTCGGGCCGCTTCAGGGGCGAATCCGGGGAATTGAATGCTCGCGCCGCGGCTCTGTTACTGGGCTCGGGCTAGGGGAAATCAACGCAGTCTCTGGCCCGCCACACCCTTGCAGGGGCCAGATCCGCACAGCCGCAAACATCTCACATGCGGCAAGCCCGGCTCGGGACCACGCGCAACGCCGCCAAACCGCGCACCGCTCATGTATACCGGGAGCAGGGCCAGATTGGCCCCATTGCTGGCGCCGGCCTAGAACCCCGAACAGGCCAATGTGGCTCCATTGGCGGAAAGGGCGACGAGGCAATGCCCTTTAGCCAAATGGGGCCACGACCATGGCCCGAATGGGGCTACGACTTATCCGGCACAAGCGATGATCCGGCTGTCCTCCCAGATGCCCAGACACACCCGTTCGTTCCCGCGCACTAACAGCAGGTAGGGATCGAGCACGACTCTGTCCTGAACGAGCTCACCAAGCACGAGCGCCGACCCGGGAACCTCCTGGTGCATCTGCCTCGCCACCTTATGAATGGGCTCCGGTATGCCCAGCGGCGCAAGCGAGCTCTCCAACAGCCTACGCTCCTCCCAATGCGCGCCTGCCCGCAGGTGCAGGGTAGCGGCTAGGGGCAGGATGAGAAGCGCGAGCCACCCAAACCCGATGAAGCACGGCAGGGACCAAGGAAGGTGCGCCGCCATCGCGCTAAGAGGCGCCAATGCTGCAAAAGAGACGAATAACCCAATGCGCAGCAAGCCCGAATGCCGATACCAGAAGCTGGGGGGGAACTTCTCGAGTTGAGACTGTTTGTGTGCCGCCAACCTCTCCCACGGCACCGGCGTGAGCCCATTGTTTTCAAGGATTTCTGACAGCGGCGCCAAGCGAGCGCTCGCGACTGCTGCATCGAAGGGCATGTTTTCCTCCTTTCCCGTCGTGCCAGTCACTACTATGAGCCTGAATGCCCACCTTCGGCAATTGCGCATCCGCGCGTGTCGTCGTTCTGAGCATCGGTCAGCACAGCCGTTCGAACATACACATCGATCTATGGAACGGGACGGGAGCAGAAATGGTGACCACGAACCGGGATGAGTCCGAGTCGATCATCTGGCATTTCGACCTGATATCGCCCTTCTCCTATCTCGCCCTGCCGGCTGTGGAAGCGCTCGCTCGCCGACATTCGGTATCCTTTCGACCGGTTCTGCTGGGTGTCCTTCTCACCCATTGGGGCAACACGGGGAATGCCGAAATCGAATCCAAGCGCTTGCACACCTACCGCCTGTGCCATTTCCTAGCCGAGCAGCGCAGAGTGCACATGCGTTTCCCGCCACGGCACCCTTTCCTGTCCCTACCGGCGCAACGTCTGATCAGCGCGTTGGGCGCCGAACCCGACGCCGTCCGGGCCGCATTCGATTTCGTATGGCATGAGGGACGTGACCCGAGCGACCCGGGTGAGCTCGCCGCACTTTGCGCCCGCCTCGATGTTGCCGACTACGCCGCGCTAATCGAGACGCGCAACGCCCGCTCGACTCTACGCGCCGCAAACGATGCCGCGATCGCTGCTGGAGTGTTCGGGGTGCCGACGCTGCTGATTGGGAGGGAGCTGTTCTGGGGGCTCGACGCCATGCCGCTCGCCGAGGCATATCTGCGAGACCCTGACCTTTTCGGCCGGGGCGAAATGGCACGCTTGAAGACCCTCCCAGTCGGGGTTACGCGGGGAGTTAACTAATTCGATAGGGGCGTTGTTAATCAATCGAGCGGCCGGGGATGGGTGATATCATTGCCGGCGGGGATGAAGTGCCGAGTGACGGGTCCGCCTCATTTCACAAAACAGCAGCAAGCCGGCGCCCCGGTTTGGGGGATTCTCGGTAGGATAAGGCAAGGCTAGAGCGCGATGGCTTGGGGCGGACTCGGGTTCCCAATTCGCGAGCACCGGGTCCCATTTTGCGCGCAAAATGGGGGCCCGGATTGGGGTCCCGATCGTCGGAAAGCCTGAATCGCGCTCTGAAAACCGAAGATCCTAGAGCGGGATGACTTTACCTAAAGCCATCCCGCTCTAGATCGGGCTGGGCGGACTGGGAAAGGTCGGATCAGGTGGGGCCCGGCATGGCGGGGCAAGGTGAAAGGGCACTGGTATTTCGATCCCGCCAAGCATAGGAGAACACGCGTGCGTCGCGCCATTCATGCACGTCCGGTTTGCGGCCCATACCCACCGCCGCCCGGAGTTTCAATGGCGAAAACGTCGCCTGCAGCGAGCTCCGCCCGGTCTGTCCCGGCGAGGTCCTGCCGCGCACCTCCGGTACGCTCGACCCATTGCCGGCCTGGAGCTCCATCGACCGCACCGGCGAGCCCAAAAGGCGCCACGGTTCGCCGCGACCCCACGATAACCCCTGTCATGGGCTCGAGGAAGCGAATCCGTCGCCGGGATCCGTCGCCGCCCCGCCACCTTCCAGCACCACCCGAGCCACGCCGGATGGCGAATTCCTCGAGCCGTACGGGATAGCGGAGCTCCAGCACTTCGGCGTCGGTCATCCTGGTGTTGGTCATGTGGCTATGTACCGCGTCGGTGCCGTTAAACCCGGGGCCCGCCCCGGTGCCGCCGCAAATCGTTTCGTAATACTGGTGCACCGGGTCACCGAAGAGGAAGTTATTCATGGTCGCTTGACTGCACGCGATTGCGCCCAAGGCTCCGAACAGCGCATTGCAGGTGGCCTGAGACACCTCGGTATTTCCAGCAACCACCGCGGCGCCTGGCCGCGGGGAGAGGAAGGTGCCCGCTGGGATGATGATTTCTATCGGCTTCAAGCATCCATCATTTAGCGGTATGTCGGCACCGACCAGGCAGCGAAACACGTACAGCACCACCGCACGCGTCACCGCGGGCGGCGAATTGAAATTACCCGGCCGCTGCGGGCCGGTGCCGGTGAAGTCCACGCGAGCGCTGCGCCGGGCGCGATCCACGGTCACCGCTACCCGCAACGGCGTGCCATCGTCCATTTGGTAATCGAATTGCCCGTCACCAATCCGGTCGATCACCCGGCGAACGCTTTCCTCGGCATTGTCCATCACATGCCGCATGTAAGCGCGGACCACTGGCCAGCTATATTGATCCACCACACGCGAGAGCTCCTGGACGCCCTTCGCATTCGCGGCGACTTGCGCCTTGATGTCAGCAACATTCACGTTGGGACTGCGCGCTGGGTATCTGGCGCCGGTGAGCACCGCGCCGAACTCCGCCTCGCGGAAGTGTCCACCATCGACGAGCAAGAAATCGTCGATCACCACGCCTTCCTCATCCAGCGACCGCGAGTTGGGAGGCGTCGATCCGGGCGTGATGCCGCCGATATCGGCGTGATGCCCGCGATTGGCGACAAAGAACCGGATCTCGCCGCCCTGTGGATCGAAAACCGGCGTGATCACGGTGATATCGGGCAGGTGCGTGCCGCCATTGAAAGGGTTATTGAGCGCGATCACGTCGCCCGGCTTGAGGCGCCCGGTACGATGCCGCAACACAGTGCGCACGCTCTCGCCCATGGCGCCCAAATGGACCGGCACATGCGGCGCATTCGCGACCAGCCAGCCCTCGGAGTCAAAAATCGCGCAACTGAAATCGAGCCGCTCCTTGATGTTCACGCTCATCGATGTGTTTTGCAAAACAACGCCGGTTTGTTCGGCGACGTTCATGAACAGGTTGTTGAACAACTCGAGCAAAACCGGATCGGGCCGCTCGCCGGACACGTCAATTCGGCCGGCCTTTGGCGCCCATCGCCGCAGCAGCAGATGGTTGCGGGAAGTAATTTCCGCAGTCCAGCCGGGCTCAACAACGGTGGTCGCATTGGCCTCGCGGATCAAAGCCGGGCCAGCAATACGATCCTCCGCACAGAGGCGGCTTCGGTCGTAAACCGCAGCCTGATGCTCGGCCCCGTCCGTCCAAATGGAAACATGATCGATAGGCTCTGGCCCTGGGTCTTGCCGGGTAGCGATGTGCTCCTCCCGGGGCGGCTCGCCAGGCGCGATTGCCTCGACCGATACAGTCTCCACGATCAGCGCACGATCTGGGGTGGCGAAGCCGAAGCGCCGGCGATGGGCGGCGGTGAAGTCGCCGACTATTTGCTCGAAGTTTGAGAACGGCACGATGAGCGCCGCCTCGGTGCCGGCATAGTGTAGGTGCAGATTGCGCCGCGAGGCGATCCGCTCTGGCGGGGCGCCTTGCTTTTCCAACGATTGAGCCGCTTGCCCGGCGAGCCGGTCAGCGAGCGCCCCTAACCCCGGCAAAGCCGCCTCGCTCAGGGGCAATTCGACGGCTTGCTCACGCAAGGCCGCCTGGTCCGCAAGCCCCATCCCATAGGCCGAGAGCACACCGGCAAATGGGTGGATGAATACGGTGTCCATCCCAAGCTCGTCCGCCACCAGGCAGGCATGCTGTCCTCCCGCCCCACCAAAGCACTGCAGGGCAAACCGCGCGACATCATGGCCTTTCTGGAGCGAGACCTCTTTGATCGCGTTCGCCATATTGGCCACGGCAATACGCAGGAACCCCTCTGCGACCGCCCGCGGATCGCGCCTTTGCCCCGTGGCCCCGCCGATCTCGTCCGCCAGCGCGGCGAAACGGGCACGAACGGTATCCGCGTCCAACGGCTGATCGCCACCGGGGCCGAAAATCCGAGGGAAATGCGCCGGCTGGATCTTCCCTACGCAAACATTGGCATCGGTAACCGCGAGCGGCCCGCCCCGCCGGTAGCAGGCCGGGCCGGGATTGGCCCCG
>JAFAHH010000496.1 GCA_019237355.1 Acetobacteraceae bacterium
TTGAGCGCCGCTTCCGGGTTGGAGGTGGTCACAATATTCCAGCCCGCCCGGCCATTGCTCAGGTGATCGAGGGCGGCGAAGCGGCGAGCGAGGTGATAGGGTTGGTCGAAGGTCGTGGAGCCGGTGCCGATCAGGCCAATGCGCTCCGTTACTACAGCGATCGCTGGCAACAGCGTTGCCGGATCAAACGAGGTCGCGGTAGCGCTCCGCTTCAGCGCGGCCATTGGCATATTCAGCAGCGCTAAATGATCCGCCATGAAGAAGGCGTCGAATTTACCGCGCTCGAGCGTCTGGGCGAAGCGCTTTAGATGCGCGAAGTTGAAATTCGCGTCCGGCAGGCTTCCGGGGTAGCGCCACCACGCCGTATGGATGCTGACGGGCCGCATAAATGCGCCAAGCTTGAGCTGACGGCGTTCCGACATGCTTTGCGTCCTTCCTGGTGCAAATTCGCTCGCGAGCGGGCAGATGGGGTTATTGAGCAGAGCCGCCGCCCACGGCCAGGGATCAGATCCCATATACGGCTCGGGAGCTGCGGTTAAAGCGGCAGCGCCGGTGAGCCGCACGGGGGCAGAGGGCACACCGAGCGACGATGGGCCGTTCGCGGGGCTCTCCCGGCGAGGCTCCGATCGCACTCTATCCTGATCCGCTTATTGCGCCAATTGTTGCGGCATCGACATATCCTTCTGAAGTTGTCGAGGCGGAGCGCTGGTTGCGGCAGCACCCATAAGGTGACGCATGCGGTCATGACCCCGCAGGCGATCGGTGGCCTGCAGTCGCTGGTGACCACGACGCTCCAGCAGTTCGTGAGCGCCGCCGGCTACGACGCCCAGTCGCCAATCGTTGTGAACGGTAGCATCGTGGGCATGAACACCCGCTTCGGGCCGGTTCAGTTCCCGAACTGGAATCCTCTCCAGGCGGTCAACAAGACGCAGCCTGCTGCGGCTAACTCTGCTGGTCCCTCCTGCAGCCACGGAAGAGCCCTGACGAAAGTCAGGGCTTTGCTTTTTAAGCGACTTTATTCACGGGCATTAATAAAGCCGGGATTACGGCAAGAAACTGCGCGGCCAGAAAATCAGCAGCGTCAACCCGATCCAAGTGCAGCCGAAGATCAGGCCGTTGGTGGCTGGCAAGTTCCTGAATGGAAAGCGGGTGAGGTCAAAGCGCGGAAGCTTGATTACCCCGTCCGAATACAAGACCAAGAAAATTGGAAGGCTGAGAATCCAAATCCAGAATATGACCGAGCGCATGATCACCTGCCTGTCGGAATCGGAATTGGGATGAAAATCGGAAAGGGCACGTCCCGGCTCTCGCCGGCGCGCCACATCGCCATGCATTCGTACTGCTTGTGATCCTTTAGGCACCCCTGCATGAAGGCGGCGTAGTTGGCGTTACTGCGATGCACGGCCCACCCTATGAGGATGCCGATGCCAAGGAACAAAGCACCTAAGAAAACGCCGAACCCGACCAAGATCCGCCGGTCGGCACGCTTATCGCGTTTTTGCTGTTCGTGGTAATCGAGAGGCATTGCCTGCTCAACGAACCGGCCTTCGCTTTATTCGCTGGGAAACCAGTCGAGGTCGAGAATTTCAGCCGCAGTATATGGGCAGCTTGCCGGGAACGTATTTTCCGGCAAATCAGTCTGGTCGGACGCCTCCTCGCGGGCATCCCCGTACACCTCAGCGATGATAGCATCCAAATTGGCTGCTAGCGTGGGGTTACTGCGCAGATGCCGATCAATCCTGCGGCGCTGCTCACGGATGGTAAGTCGCCAACTCTTGCCCCGGCGATCCGGCTGGAACTGCCATTTCAGCAGGTGGTTTATCAACACGAGCAGCCGGTTCTCTAGCTCATGCTTTTCCGACCGGCCCACGCTTTCGATCTCCTCGGCGACGTTCTCCCAATCGATTGGCAGGTTTGATCCAGTATTTGCGGCCTTGCGCAGCGCCGCAGCTTGCTCCTGAGCCCAGCGATACACGTCCCGCTCATACAAGTCCGACATCCGTGAACATCTCCAAGAAGAGGCGGGTTGCGCCGGTAAAGCGCAGCCGCCGAGTTATTAGCGTTTCGTCCGCGTGCCGGGCGGAAGCCCCAGCCGCCGCCTAAAGCCGGCGATGCCCTGGTCCGAAACGGACATGAAAATCCCGGTAGCGGCGTCGCTGAAACCCGCGCGCAGGAAGGCTTCGCCCACGCGCCTGCCCAGCTCGCTGAGCGGGCCGGCTGGTCGACGATTATGTCGGTATGCCAAGTGATCGTCCGTCTCGCCAGGCGCGAAAAACGGCACGTCACCCTGGGCGTCAAGAGCCTTTAGCGCAGCATCGCAAAGCGATGTGGCGGAAGCCAATTGCTCGCGCAGATGACTGAACGTTCCGCGCGGATCGAAGCTTGCTTGCATCGAGTCATCTCCTTCGTTTGAACGCCAAAGACTATCGCACAGTGGTTTCAGCAGGCCAAGGATGGCCAATCGAAAGCATAGTATGACCCTCCTAGCGAGCGCTAGATACAGCTACCGCAATCTAAGGTAGAGAACGCCGGATGCATGGGCCATGTATTCCTCATCGCCTGCGCGACAGCAGCGCTCCTCTGCCTCGACTATGTGGCCGGTATAGGCATCCTATCTCTGATCGGCTACCTTGTTGAGCAACGAAACTTGTTGGGCACTTTGTTTTCTTATGGTTTTCGCGAGCGTAACTCCCACGTCTTCCGCAATTGGCGGCACCCGCGCTGGCTTGGCGGGCGTATTGAGGATGTCTGGTTCGCTTGGGATGGCACCCGCTACGCGGCCGAGAACGTCCCGAGCGAGAAGCTTGACGCGCTGCGCCAGCAGGGATACGTGCAGGTCGAACTCATGACCGTGCTTGGGCCAACGAAGACCGGTCTGCGGCCCGATGATCTGCAAACCTGCGCCGGCATGCCGCTCGCCTATCAGGGCAAGCCCGCAGTGCCAATGACGGACTCGCAGAAGATCACGGCGATCCGCTGGGCCGAGGATTGGGTCGAGCAAGAGACTGGACTGCTGCTGACGACCAGTTGGATTGCCTCACCACCCACCCGCACCAGCTTCGAAACCACATCAGCCGGCATGGCCACCGCCTCGGGCATGCAGCAGCTTGGGGTGGATTACGACATCGAAGACGCACCCTACGATTTCCATTACGACCGCGCGCAAGACGACGGCTGGATGGTGATGCCATTGCGGTATCGGCCGGTGCGCAAGATCACAGGGCATGATTTCTCGCCGCTGAAGAACCTATCCTTCCAGTATCCGATGCTGAACAACTATTTCCGCGTGCCGCCAAGCTGGTTTGTGGTGGACGGGGATTTTGGCCTCGTGCGGCTGGTGCCCTCGGCAAACATGCAGATGCTGCCGCTGTTCGCCTTCCAATTCACTTTTGGCGGCTACACGGGAAGCCTCCCCGGCGCCCTGTGGCTGCGATACACTGCTGGCCTGACGAACAGCGACTACGCGACACGCTTTGCTTTCATTAAGCGCTTAGTCCTCGTCAAGGCCGGCACCTATGCCCTCCGCTCGATTGCCGGCGGTATCAGCATGGGTGCCGATAGCTACGATACGTTGATCGACGGTATTCAGTATCGCGTGAAATACGGGGCCAAAGGCCCATTCGGCGCCCAGATCGAACAGTTTGAAACCGAGGCTGGCGAGCTTCTGCAGAGCAAGGTCGCCGGGCCACAAGTCCTGACCTTTTGCAAGCATCTACTGCGACGCGATCTGGTTTAGCGGATCGGGGTAGCACTGGAGGTGGTTGCAATGTGAAACTTCCGACGATCAATGAACGGCGAGCTTGATTAGCCAAGTGATAGTAGCAGCAAACGCAGAGACTACACCGAACAAAATTGCCGACCCTAACGTCGCATTCTGCATATTCTGCCCTAGGACGCTTTTTATCCGCTTCCATTGCTCACGCGACACTACCCAGAACTGCTGCATTTGCATTTTCTCCAAACGTAAAAGCTATCGCGGCCTTCCGGCACCCACCACTATGTAGGTTTAGTGCCGGGTGTTCTTCGCTGGTTCCGAAGCGGACTCGGTTAATACGCAACTCGGCCATGGCCGTGCGAGGATATGTTCGAGTGCCGAACATACATGTTCAACTGGCCTCGCGACATAGGTCTGCGTTACGTTTGGCGGGTGATCGATAACTGGGGAGGCAAGGAATGATCTCGCTTGGGTCATCTACTTGCCGATCCCTGGAGTTGCGCGATCAGCCTTTCGAAATGAGGCGCATCGCGGTCCGGCGTTGCGGGTCGCTCGCGTCGCGTGATTCTTCTGGAACACGCGATTTCCGGCTTTCGGCCGGGAGCTTGACCCTTTTGCACCAGCACCGCCCCGAGTTCAACTCGATGATCCTGACCTCGCCGGGGCCACGGATACGGGGCCGAGCAACCCAAGCAAACCATAAGGAGCTAAAATGCTTGAGCCGTCGCACAGCTTCGTCGAGGCAAACGGCATCCGCATGCATATCGCCGAGCAGGGTACTGGGCCTTTGGTGCTGCTCTGCCACGGGTTCCCGGAGTGCTGGTACTCCTGGCGGCATCAGATGCGGGCACTCGCAGCGGCGGGCTTTCACGTAGTGGCACCCGATATGCGCGGCTTTGGCCGAACGGATCGGCCCGACGACATTGACCAGTACACGCTACTCCACCTGGTCGGCGACATGGTCGGTCTGCTCGATGTCCGCGGGGAGCCACAAGCATTCATTGCCGGGCACGACTGGGGCGCGCCGATAGCCTGGACGGCCGCTTTGCTCCGCCCGGACCGGTTCAGAGGCGTCGCTGGCCTTTCGGTACCGTTCGTACCGCGCGGCCCTGACCGCCCGACCTCCGTAATGCCACAAACGGAAAATGCCGTTTTCTATCAGCTCTATTTTCAGAGCCCGGGCGTTGCGGAGGCGGAATTAGAGGCTGATGTCCGGAATTTTATCCGCGGCAGTCTTATCGCCCTGTCGGGCGACGCCCCCATCCGCGAAACTCGCCCGGGGGATGACCCTCCTCTTATGGTGCCACGCTGTGGTGGCCTAGGGCGGCGTTGGGGCGAGGTGTTCCCGAAGATGCTGACGCTGCCATCCTGGATGAGTGAGAGCGACATCGACCTCTACACGGCGGAGTTCACGCACACCGGTTTCCGGGGTGGCCTGAACTACTACCGCAACATCGACCGAAA
>JAFAHH010000327.1 GCA_019237355.1 Acetobacteraceae bacterium
CCCCCCGCCACACCGGCTCCGTGGTGATCCGGTCATAGCCATGCCGCCCGCCCGTGCCATAGCTGCCGGTCTCACGCCGCCCATTTTGTTCCACCACCACCGAAACATTCAACCGAACCAGTGGGCGTAGGTCGGCGACACGCGTGCCATCCGGGCGCAGGATCTGCACTGCCTGCCATTCCCCCCCGAGCGTCGCCATAACCTGCACCACCCGCTCGTCCTTCGCGCGCGCATAGGCGTCGATTTCGGAAAGCAGCTTGGGCCGGGCCGGGAACTCCATACCGGCGAGCGGATTGGCGTCGGAATAAAGCCGCGCATTGGTCGGGCGCGGCGGCTCGGCATGCACGCCGGAATGGCCCGCACTCACGGCGGCAACGCTGGCGGCCGCACGACGCAGCGCTGCTTCGCTGATATCGCTCGAATGCGCGTAGCCGGTCGAATCGCCCGCCACCGCACGAAGGCCAAACCCCAGGGAGATATCGGCGCCCGCGCTTCGAATCCGGCCGTCATCGAGCACGAGCGATTCGCCCTCGCGGTACTCAAGGAACAACTCGCCGTCGTCGCTGCTCCCAAGCGCCTGAGCAATGGTCTGTTCGGCCGCCCCGCGATCCAGCCCGGCGCCAGAACGCTCGAAGAATAACTGGTCGGTGACCGCTAGAGCATTAATCGGGGAACTCAAGAAACTAACTCCTTTGCATGGGGCCGCCGCAATGCATGCAGGGCGGCAAGGGACGCGGTTAAAACGAGCACCGCGCCTGCCTGGTGCAAAACCGCAAGCCCAACCGGGACCACGAAAAGCAACGTCGCAATGCCGAGCGCATACTGCGCAGTGGCGGCCCCCGCGAGCGCCATAAACGCAGCCCGTGTGCCGTTCGCCGCCGCGGTCCACAGCCCGGCGGCGGAGGCACCCAGCGCGAGCACAACCGTTGCCGTCGCAAGCAGCCGGTGGTCGAACTGCACAGCCGCAATATTTTCAGTGAGATTGCGCAATACCGGATCGAGCCGGGTATAGCCCTCAGGAACAAAATGCCCGTCCATCAGCGGGAACGTATTGTAATCGAGGCCCGCATGCGTGCCCGCCACAAAACCCCCCGCAATGATCGTTAATGCAACCAGCACGCATGTTACACGAACCAACCACCGCGCGAGACCGGCGCCAGGCCAGGGCATGGAGGCAGGACGAAGCACCGATAGTGCGGTCCAAAGCAGGGCTGCATAAAGGCTCAACGCAAGGACGAGGTGCACCACCAGGCGATAGGGAGAAACAGCGGTCGCATCAGGAAAAAACCCGGACGCGACCATGAACCAGCCGACCGCGCCTTGCAGCCCCCCGAGCATAAAAATAAGCACGAGGCGCGGCACCAGTTGGCGATCGATCCGGCCCGTGATCCACAGCACGATCAGCGGGACCAGCAGCACGACCCCCATCAGCCGGCCCCACAGCCGGTGCACCCATTCCAGCCAGAAAATCTGCTTGAACCCGCCCAGCCCAAAGCCAGCATGCAGAAGCTGGTATTGCGGAATTTGCTGATAGAGGCCGTACACCCGTTCCCATTCGGCATCGGTCAGCGGCGGCAACGCCCCAGAGACCGGGGCCCATTCCATGATCGAGAGACCAGACCCGGTCAGGCGCGTGGCGCCGCCGAGCACGATCATCACAAACACCATGAAAGCCAGGGCGAACAACCACCCGGCCACAAGCCGGCGGCTTCGCCGGCATGCCGCTTTCGCATCCGCTGGTAAGTTTGGGAATTCCCGCTCGTCGAAAGGCATCGCCAGTACTATAGACGCAATATCTGTCCCGCATACACCCACTTTGGTGAGGCTCGCCGGCGACACTGGCGGCGTGCCTCGCACAGTGTTAGCCCGGCCCCATGAACCAGCTTTCCCCTGCCAAGCCCATCCTGGCTCACCGGACGGATCCGGCCCTCTCGGTCGTCGTGCCGGTTAGGAACGAGGCCGAGAACATCTTGCCGCTGATCGCAGAAATAAAGGCGGCGCTGGCCGGGTTCGCGTATGAGGTAATCTACATCGATGACGGCAGCGCCGACCCGACGCCATCCCGTCTGGCCGAGGCGCAAGCCGCCTTGGCGCAGCCGCACCCGGCGACAGGAACGCTGCGCTGGCAACGGCACACCAGAAGCTATGGTCAAAGTGCTGCGATCATCACGGGGGTGCGCGTCGCCGCCTCGCCGTGGATCGTCACTTTGGACGGCGACGGCCAGAATGACCCGGCCGACATACCCCCCTTGCTCGCGCTCGCCTGGGCGGAAGAACCGAAAGGAGGCGGCCCCCTGCTGGTCACGGGTCACCGCACCCAGCGCCGCGACGGATTGCGTAAGCGCCTTTCCTCGAGGATCGCCAATGCCGTCCGTTCGCGGCTGCTCGGGGATGGAACACCCGATACCGGGTGCGGGCTGAAAGTGTTCCGGCGGGACGCGTTTCTCGCAATTCCCCATTTCGATCACATGCACCGCTTCCTCCCGGCGCTCTTTCTACGCGCCGGCGGCCGGGTCGTTTCCGCCCCCGTCAACCATCGGCCGCGCCGGAGCGGCCGGTCGAATTACAGCACCATCGACCGGCTTTTGGCAGGGATACTGGACATGGCCGGTGTGTGGTGGTTGCAGCGCCGGTGGCAACGCCCAGCCATTGAGGAGGCGCGGCCGTGCTTTTGGGATTGAAGGCTTGGCCCGCAGCGCTTCGCAAGCCCCTGCTGGTATCGTCCGGCCTGACCCTGGCCGCCCTGGCCCTCTATATCCGGCCCGAGCGCGTGGACTTCTCGGCCGGGGGCCCGGCCATCTTCGTGTTCGCAACCGGAATCGCCTGCGCCGCCGGCATGCCGCGGCAAGCGGCAGCGTTCGCTGGAGCTTATGCCTATGGATTCACGCCGGGCCTGGTCCTGTCGCTCGCCGCGCAACTTCTCGGTTGCAGCATCGATTTTTACTGGGCCCGCAGCGCCGCACAGGATTGGACCCAGCGGCGGCTCGGCCGGAAGCTGGCCCGGCTCGACCGTTTCGTCAGCAACAACCCTTTTGCGACGACGCTGATGTTCCGGTTACTCCCGCTCGGCAGCAACGTCGCCCTGAACTTGTTTGCAGGCCTATCCGGGATGTCCGCATCGCGGTTTTTTGCCGCTACCGCACTCGGCTATTTGCCGCAAAGCATTATTTTTGCTTTGCTCGGCAATGGCGTCCGCCTGCAGCGAACAACCCAGCTCGGGCTCGCAGCGGCGCTTTTTGCCTTCGCCAGCCTCATCGGGTTTTCGCTCGCCCGGCGGCCTGCGCAACCGACGGGCGAAGAGCCAGCATGAAGCCTGCGCTCCTTTTTCCGATCATCGCGGCTGCAGTCGTTGCCGCCGCCCAAGCCGCGCCCCCCAGTTCCGACCCGGACTGGCCTTGCCAGCAAATCAAAGTGCCAGCCCTTTCCCTCACGGCAATTTGGGCTGGCCCTCCGGTCGACCAGTACCTCTCAAATTGGTCCCAAGACCCAGCCATAGCCGGGCTCGTGCAGCGCCTGGCCGAACGGCGCTTACCGTTGGAGGAGGCGATCGCCGCAATTAAGGAATACGCTCGCCAATCCGGTGCGCAGAAGGAGCAAAACCTGCTGGCTCTGTTTGCTGGCCTATTCGAAGTCATGGATCGTGAGCGGGCCGAGATCCTCGCCGGCCTAGACCGATTCGGCCGACGCCAAAAGACCCTAGCCGAAACGATCCGTCAAGAGAATGCTAGCCTACAAACCTTGCAAGCCGACCCAAACGCCAATCCGCAGCAAGTAAATGAGCTCAGCACGCGGCTTAATTGGGATTTGCGAGTGTTCGAGGACCGGCGCCAAGCGCTAACCTATGTTTGCAGCACGCCGGCGCTCGTTGAGCAACGGCTTTTCGCATTGTCGCGCGCGATCCAAGAGCAACTCGGCTGAGGTGCCGCACCCATCATCGATCTGTGCGGCTGCCCGATCTCGCGGTAGATGCCGAAACCGATGGCGAGTGTGTGGCTCAATGCGCCATCCCGGCCAGTATCGCCAGCAGTAAGAGCGCCACGATATTGGTGATCTTGATCATCGGGTTCACTGCCGGCCCGGCTGTATCCTTATACGGGTCACCCACCGTGTCGCCCGTCACCGCCGCCTTGTGCGCCTCCGAGCCTTTGCCGCCGTGATTGCCCTCTTCGATGTACTTTTTGGCATTGTCCCACGCGCCGCCGCCCGAGGTCATGGAGATCGCCACGAACAGCCCCGTTACTATAGTGCCAAGCAGCATGGCGCCGAGCGCGCTAAATGCTGCAGTCGGGCCGGCAATTACGGAAATAACCAAATAAAGCACCACCGGGGCCAGCACCGGCAGCAGCGAGGGCGCGATCATCTCCCGGATCGCCGCCCGGGTGAGCATATCAACCGCCCGGCCATACTCTGGCTTGGCCGTACCCTGCATGATCCCCGGAATTTCCCGGAACTGCCGGCGCACTTCCACCACCACCGACCCGGCGGCGCGCCCGACCGCGGTCATCCCCAAAGCTCCGAACAAGTACGGCAGCAATCCCCCCAAAAACAGTCCGATCATAACAAACGGATTTTGCAAATCGAAAGGTACGTTGAGCGACGGAAAATAATGCTGCAGATCCTGCGTATAGGCCGCGAAAAGCACCAATGAAGCCAGGCCTGCCGAGCCAATCGCATAACCTTTTGTCACCGCCTTAGTCGTGTTCCCAACCGCGTCTAGTGCATCCGTTGTGACACGGACCTCCCGGGGCAGGTCCGCCATCTCCGCGATCCCCCCGGCATTATCCGTAACCGGACCATACGCATCCAGCGCCACAATCATACCAGCCAGGGCCAGCATAGTGGTGGCCGCGACCGCGATGCCGAACAGGCCGGCGAGCAGATAAGAGACGATGATGCCGACGCAGATCACGAGCACCGGCAGCGCGGTTGACTCCATCGACACGGCCAGACCTTGGATCACATTAGTCCCATGGCCGGTAGTAGAGCTAAGAGCAATGCTGCGGACTGGCCGATACGCCGTCGAAGTGTAGTATTCAGTAATGAAAACAATCAGGCCGGTGACGAAGAGGCCGACTACCGCGCATGTGAACAACCCAGAGCCCGTGACGGACGTGCCGCCGGCCATCGGCAAGGGGGTCGCAAATCCGACGAACCACAGCACCACGAACGCGATGCCCACCACCGAGAGCGCGCCGGTCACGAGCAGGCCTTTATACAAGGCGCGCATGATGCCATTATCGGGCCCGAGGCGGACGAAATATGTGCCAGCCACCGAGGTTGCGATGCAAACCGCGCCAATGCCGAGCGGCAGCAGCATGAGCCAATCCCGGACCGATGGGTCGAAGAAAATAGCCGCGAGCAGCATCGTCGCGACCACGGTAACGGCATAGGTTTCGAACAGGTCAGCAGCCATTCCGGCGCAGTCGCCTACGTTATCGCCGACATTGTCGGCGATAACCGCCGGGTTGCGCGGATCATCCTCGGGAATCCCGGCCTCGACCTTGCCTACCAGGTCGGCGCCGACATCGGCGCCTTTGGTGAAAATGCCGCCGCCGAGCCGGGCGAAAATCGAGATCAAGCTCGCCCCGAACGAAAGCGCGACCATCGCTTCGAGCACCGGACGGAGCTCGGTTCCCGGAGTGGTCGCCCGCATAATTATGTAGTAGATCGTTACACCCAGCAGCCCCAGTCCAACCACCAGCAATCCGGTGATTGCGCCGGACTTGAATGCGATGGCGAGCCCGGCTGACAGCCCCGACCGGGCGGCCTGCGCGGTCCGCACATTGGCCCGCACCGAAACATTCATGCCAACATAGCCCGCGGTGCCTGAGAGCACTGCCCCGACCAAAAACCCGATCGCGACCTTTATTCCCAAGGTCACCCCGAGGAGGATGAGGATGACCAGCCCAACGATACTAATTGTTCTGTACTGTCGGTTGAGGTAAGCGCGGGCTCCTTCTTGGACAGCCCCGGCTATTTCCTGCATGCGAGCCGTGCCAGCGTCCGCCGCCAGAACTTCCCGGCTCGTTTGGTAGCCATAGGCGACTGCAAGCACACCGCAAGCAATAATGACTAGGTAAGCCAAAATCATCCGTCATTCCTCAATAGAAGCCGGAACGACGCGCGCTCGGCCTGTTAGATACGGTCCCGTGGGGCGGGAAGGTGGGGCGGTCGTATGCCAGAGTCGTGGGAAGGAGGCAATTGGGGCGGAAGCGGCATGGTGCCGCCCCGGCTGCCCGGCTAGGCTTCCGAGAATGCGTCCATGGCCGGGACTGCGAGTTATCTGGTGGGCGGGAGTTCTGGTCCTGGCCTTATCTAGCCTTGCACAAGCGCGGATCGTGCGCCTCGAGATTAGCCGGACCGCGCCGGCCTTCGGCGGGCAATCATTCGGCAGCACGGGCGTTTTCGAGCGCGTGGTTGGCCGGGCCTACGGCGAGGTAGACCCGGGCGCGCCTGGCAATCAGCTCATTCAGGATATCGCGCTTGCCCCGCGCAATGGGCGCGGCATGGTCGAAT
>JAFAHH010000747.1 GCA_019237355.1 Acetobacteraceae bacterium
GTTCTTCACTGCCAGGCCCACGCCTGGAGGCGGTCCTGCGGACGCTGGTGATGTGGGCGATATCGTCCTTACCTTCACCGCGCTGCAGGGCCTCCTCGAAGGCGATGCCTTCTCTGGCAGCCTCGCGGCAGCTTCGGTGGTTGGCACCGTTTATGATCGCCAGGACATCGTGGGGCCGGTCGTTTCAGGCGGCGGGTATCAGCTCGTCACCAATAGCTCGCAGCTATCGACGGGCGTAGCGCTCGTGATCAACCGCGGTGTGCTGGCCGCGCATGGCGTGTTTGTTTCTTAGGATGGGTGACGTGTGGATCAAGCTCGTCAATCCCAATAACCCTGCGGAGTGGTCCTTTGTCGATCCGACGCATGTTGCCGGTTTCCTGAAGGGACATCCGAACTGGAAGCGCGTGCCGCGTGGATGCGAAAGGGTGCGCCCGCGTGCACAGGGCGTGCCGCTCAAAGCCAAACAGCCTGCTGCGCGCCCTGCCGCAAAGCCGCAGCCGCCGCGGTTGGTTGCGCGTGAGACTAGGCGGGCCGATCCGATCCCGCGCACGGCAATGCAGGCAGTGCAGCTCGGATACAACATTCACCAAATCCGCGAATGGCAGCGCATGGGATTGTTGCCTCTGTGACCATCTTGGGCGTGCTCGTTAAGCCAGATCGGGCGATTTGCTGGACAGACTCCGAGGTTTACGAGAGCGGCGAGCCGGCAAGTCAACATTGCCCCAAGATGCTGGTGAATCCGCTTGCGCGAGTAATTCTGCTTGGCACAGGGTTCTCGGCCTTACTGCGCCCGGCCGAAGAGGCGGCGCTGCGCGGCGCGTCACTTGACGGCATTGCGGCTGCAGTGTCCTCCGCCCTTCGCAAGCGTGCAGGCCAGCTCGCGCGCCAGCTTACGCGGCTCGACCGTAATTGGCTGGCGTGTCAGATGGCGGCAGTGGTGGGCTTCTCCGAAGAAGCGGGCAGGATGCTGGCCTATACCTTTTCGGGCGCAAGTTTCTTTGAGCCTGTCGTAACTGTCAGGATCATGCGGCCGGAGCCGGAAGGCGGGCCCGTAGCAGAGCCGCAATGCATGCCTGAGCTGATCGCCCTTGCCCGCCGGCAGATTGCCTACGTCCGAGAGAGCTGCCCCACAGCAACCGGCGGAGTCTTGCAGGTTGCCGAGCTACGGCCGACGGAAATCATCTGTCGGACTATACCTGATTTCGATGTTGGGGATGTGCATATGATTGGCGTGGAGGCCGGCCATGACCAGCCGTTACGAAAATCTGTGCCTGTTTAAGCTCGGATGGCCTTGCGACTTTGATCACCAGGAGCGCGGCTTGCCGGTGAAACTGTCGGCTGTTGCGTGTGGCCAGGGCTGGGTGCGCAACATGACTGAAGCGCCGCCCGTTCAGGAAAGCCCAAGCGCCCTAGACCGGAACCGGCTGCATTGATCGCAGAAACGGCCTGGACCCTCGACCAGCTTGCGCGCAAGGAGCGGGCTGAGGCCGGTTATGCTGTCGTCGCCAACATGCATAAAGGCCACGACGAAGCCTTGCGGGCCTGGGCCGAAGCGCACAGCCGCCTGGTTTACATCGGGCGCGGGATTCCGCGGCTCGGGCTGGAGCATAGCCTCTTTGCCAACAAGAAGTTCCCAACGCCGGAGCAGGCGGTCGAATACTACGCCCGCCATCTGAGGGAATCGCCCTATCTGATGGCGCTGCTCCCGGCGCTGCGCGGCATGGTGCTCGGGTGCTGGTGCTATCCGGGCCCGTGCCATGGGCAGGTGATCGCGGATGCGATCAACAGCGCCATGCGGGACCGCATTGCTGCGGCGGCTTGAGTTAGCGCGTAGCGCGCCGGAAGGCCCGGGCGATAGAGCAGGGCGTGTTTGCGCATCAGCCCCGCGAGTTCAAGTCCATCAAGAAGAACCAGTTGCCAACGGCCGATATGCCCGCGGCGCTGCATTTCGACATGGCGGCCTGAGCGTGCAAGCGGTTCAGGGGGGTGGGCAAACTGCCCACCCCGACTCTATGGGGGAAGCAGCTCCCGATGATGCTGATGAGCGCTGGCTTGCCGATTACAAGGCAGAAAAGGAGGAGCGGCGCGAACGACGGAAGCGCGAGAGCGCATTCCTGGTCGCGCTATCTAAACGACCAACGCTCCTATCGAAAGCACTCCTCAGCCTCGATGCGCAAGGATTGGCTCACGTAGTTTTCCATTACCTGCTCAGGTGCCGCGCGGACAGGATCGCGTTCTCAAAAGCATGGGTGGAGGAATTAGAATGCTTCCTGGACTGAAACTAACTGTCACAGTTCGTCCGAGGGATTCAGCAAGCTGAATTGAGGGTTGCCCCAATGAACATGATGATTAATGACCCGGCCATCCGTGCCGAAGTCCGGCTTAGAGCTGCGCTTGCCGCCTGCGATGAAGTGGATAGCGCCTGCGACGAGCTAGATACCGCACGCGACAAGGCGAGGGTTCGTTGGATTGAAACGAGGGTGGAGTTGGCGCTCGCGTTGCGTGAAGGGCGGCAATTACACAAAGACAACCGCGACTTTAACGACTGGTTACAGACCAAAGGCTTGAATGCCCTTGGTGACCATGACCGGGCGGCCCTAATTCATATAGCCGACCACACCGATCTATTTCGCAGACAGCCCGAGCCGCTCAGTCAAGGCGCTTTGGCGAGATCACATGCAGCCGATCATTCTTGTCCAGCCGGACAAGAATACCACAGAACCCGAATCGCCCTCAGACCCCACTGAGAGCGCGCAATCCGGGCAATCCGCAAATGAGAGCGCGAAGCCGGAACAATCACCGCCTCCCGCCCGCGTTGCGTCAGCCGGCCACTCGAAAGCTCCGACGATGATTTTTCCGTCGTAGCTTTCTTCCTGCTGGCTCCCGGAATACCCCGAACCTCAATTTCGCGACGTATTGTGCAACACCCCCGCCCGGTCCCTGGCCGAGTGCCTAGAAACATTTCAGCCCCCTACCCCTCTGGGGCCGGCAGGGATTGTGGCAGC
>JAFAHH010000078.1 GCA_019237355.1 Acetobacteraceae bacterium
GGATCGAAGCGGAGTCGCGGTCGCCAGATTTCCTCAGGCGCGACGTCAAGCTCGGTCACGGCGGCATCCGCGAACTCGACTTTATCGTGCAGGCGCTGACGCTGATATATGGGGGCCGCGATCCGCGTCTGCGCACGGCGCGAACTCTCGCGGCACTCGACCGTTTAGGGGCATATGGTTATATGCCACCACAACGCGCCCGCGAGCTTGCCGCGGCCTACCTGTTCTTGCGTAATGTTGAACACAAACTGCAAGTCGCTTCGGGTCTGCAAACCCAGCGGTTGCCGGCTGGGCGTGCGGAGCTTGAGGTTCTGGCTGCGCGGCTCGGGTTCGGCAAGGGAGCTGATGCCGCGGCGATTTTCACGAGCACATTGACGGCGCATCGCAACCTTGTCGCCGGCTTGTTCCGCGAGATGCTCGCCGGAGGTGAAGATCGTCCGCCATCCCCCGCATCATCAGCGGCTGAGAGCGCCTGGCGCGAAGCACTCGACCATGGGTCCGCGGCAGCTTCCGCGCTGCAACGGCTTGGTTTCGCCCATCCGGAGCAGAGTGCCAATCAACTGGCGCTGCTGGTGCGCGGTCCCGAACACCTGCCGATGCGGCCCCGCCGCCAGGAATTGCTCGAAGCATTAGGACCGCACCTTTTGGACGAGATAGCTGGGCTTCCCGACCCGGATCTGGCCCTACTGAACCTCGCATCCTTTATTAGCGCAGTCGGCGCGCGCACATCCTTTCTAGACCTGCTGGAACAACATCCAGCAACCCGCCGCATGCTGCTCAGGCTGTTTGCTTCCAGCAGCTATCTATCGACCCTGTTCATTCGTCACCCGGATATGCTGGACACTTTAGTGCGTTCGGATCTCGCACGCTTGCGCCGGCCATCGGGAGAACTCGAACGTGAACTTGGCGAGCTGCTCACGGCATCCAGCGATTTCGAAAGCAGTCTCGACGCACTCCGCGCCTTCGGCCACCAGGAGTTCCTGCGGATTGCGATTGCCGACCTAGCTGGAAATCTCGACCTCGACGACGTGCAGGCGGAACTTACCAATCTGGCGGAAACGCAACTGCGGCAAGGGCTCGCTTTGGCGGTTGTCGAGGTGGGTAATCGCTATCCGATACCGCCGGAGTTGAAGTTGTGCATCATTGGCATGGGCCGCCTGGGCAGCGGTGAGATGTCCTACAACTCCGACCTGGATTTAATCTTTGTCTACCAATTGCCCGATGAAACCGCCGCCGCAGGCCGTGAAATTGCCTCGCGCATAATGCAGAAGCTGATTGCAGTGCTGGAAGCACGTACGCGCGAAGGATACGCCTACAAGCTGGATCTGCGGTTGCGCCCGTCAGGCAATTCCGGACCGTTGGTAACCTCGCTCGAGGGCTTTCGCGCCTACCACCGCCAAAGCTCGGCAGTATGGGAGCGGCAAGCACTGGTGCGTGCCCGGGTTATCGCGGGAGATGAAGCGCTGGGTCACGCGCTGGAGCGGGCCCGGGAAGAATTTGTCTTTGGCCAACCACTTTCCACCTCAGGGGTCGCCGAGATAGCTGCGATGCGCGCACGAATGGAGAACGAAATCGGGGCGGAGAATCATCAGCGCCTGAACCTCAAGCAGGGCCGCGGCGGGCTAGTCGACGTCGAGTTCATCACGCAAATGATGGCGCTCCGCCATGGGCATGAGTTTTCGCAGCTCCGCCGCCGTAATACAGTACAGTTGATTCGCGCTCTGGCCGAAACCGGGTTGCTTGAAGATCGCGACGCGGCTTCGCTGGAAGCCGATTATCGTTTCCTGTTGCGGCTCGAAAATCGTCTCCGTATCGAAACCGATCAGCCAGCGTGGGCCTTGCCAATAGACGATGAGCATTTGGCGCCGGTTGCGCGCCGGATGGGATTGAATGATGGCAGCAGCGCGGCGCGCTTGCTTTACGAAGTCGAAGAACGCCGCTCGCGCATCCGGACATCATTCGAGACACTGTTCGCCCGCGAGCAGGCCTCCCCATGACAGCGGAAGACCAGGCCGCCGGGACCGACGTCATCAGTACTCACGGCTGCACCTC
>JAFAHH010000243.1 GCA_019237355.1 Acetobacteraceae bacterium
GTGAATCTGCTCGCCAAACAAACCTAGAGCGGTTCCAACCGCTCTAGTCCACGATCAGGAACATCGGCTCGCAGGCACCGGTAAGAGTGGTGCCACGCCAGCGGAAACGGCCCTGGAACGCAATGGCTTAATGCGGACGCTTACGAAAGCCTGAATCGCGCTCTCAAAGCCGAGACCCTAGGTGACCGACTCATAAACCGCATCCAGATTCGTGCCGCGGCAAGCTTCACAAGCGCCAGGTAGTTGGGACGGGCAGGGGATCCGTTGCTCTCCGGCGAGGAGACATCCGTTTTGAAACGGATCCAACGCATGGGGCACTCCGTGCATTACGATCCGGGCGTTTGTGGAACACATCATCCAAGCCGAGCGCCTAAGGCCATTGCAGCTTCTGCCTAAAGCATGGCTGATCCGGCAACACTGGGTCCAGAGTTTCGCGCTCGGGTTCTTACGTGCGGCGATGGGAGAGCGTAGCAAAGACCTAGACTGCCCGTTGCATAAGCAATTATAAAAATTGTGAAGCGCAGCACGAGGGTGAACCACGCGCCGTGTGCGGCCGGCCACAGGAGGGGCAGGCCTGCGGCAAGAGCTGTCGCGCAAGCAGCGAGCAGGAACCAAGGCAAACCCGGCCGGACTAGGTCTATTGGCGACGTATGTAATCGGTGTGCTCCTGCTCGCCAGGTGTAGGGGCTCGTTACCATATGCCCGCCGAGCCAGATCCAGGCCGCCTGAAGCGGATCAACCGGACGGAGTAGGACAGCGCCTAGCACCACAATCGCGGTGGATGCCAGATTGGCGTGAAGAAAACAACTTGCACCACCGCACGTGATGGCCGCAACGCCCGCTGGGAATTGCAGAAATGTCCAGCCCATGAGTAGCGCCAAGGGCGCCGCCGCCGCTCCCGCCGGCGCCCACGCTGGGTTGAGTAGTAAGGCAATCATTGGCTCACTTGCGAGCACGATTGCCCCAGCAAGCGCAAACAAGGCGGGGCCGGATCGGCTCAGAAAATGTCGAATGGCGTTCCTCAATGCCGGCGGGTCATGCTGCTGTTCGGAGAATTGCGGCAGCAGCAGACGCCATAGTGCGGTGCTGACCAAATCGCGTACCGTCTCGGTCAGACGGAAGGCGAGATGCATCTGTCCGAGCGCCGCTGGGCCGGCCATGCTGCCTATCACGAGCGCAAAAAGACGGTATCGCCCAATTTGCACTAGGGTGCTGGCGGTTAGCGGCGCTCCGACCCGGAGCATTTCGCGAACCGGGATAAAGCAAAATTCAAACTGTGGCCGCCAGCTTGCGCGGAACAGCAACACGAGCGCGCCGAGCACGCTGATCGCCGCTTGTTGCAAAACGAGCGCCCAGGCCCCCCACCCGGCGAAGCCGCCGGCGATGCCGAGCAGCGTTCCCGCCCCTTGACCAAGGACCACCCGACCGGCCAAAGCCTTATAACGCCGCTCCCGGTTCAGCACTCCTTGCACCACCCCTGCCGCACCCACCAATGGCAGTGGGACCGCCAGCGCCGCGGACATCCAGATCAGGCGATCATCGCCGAGGAATGACGCCACAGGCCAGCCGATGGCAATCTGAATTGCCGCCCCGGCAACACCGAACGCGCCAGAGGCCCAGAAAGCGCTTGAAGCATCTCGTGCCTCCAGCCCGGCGCGCTGAACGACTGCATCGCCAAATAAAACGTTGAGCGCCACCCAAAGCAGCACGTTCGGCGCAATTGCTGCTGCCCCGATTCCCAGTTCTGCGGGGCCAACAATACGCGCAACCACGAAGGCCGATACGAAGGCGAGAATCGCAGAAGCCGCCGCTTCCAGCGCAGACCAGAACACATGCGCGCGGGTATGCATTTTGCGCCTTTAGACTAACGCTAGCCTAGGCTGCCCGGAGATCGGCATAACTGATCCGGTATGCCGGACCTTCACGCTCCCGGGCGAGCCGCTTTACTATCGAGGCCCAGCGTCTCAGGGCGTACGGCGGCACGACCAACATCATTAGAAATGGAGGCAGCCACATAACCCGGCTCTGATACCGGTCGTGCGGCGCGGATAAGCCGCCGGTGATCATTGCGTTACCCAATAAACCGGCGAGCACGACAGCGCACAGACCAGTTGCGAGATCCCGGCGGCGGCGAACCAGAACGACGATTAAAGTACCCGCAATGCCCGCCAGAGCGAACCCGGCATGCAGCCGCTCCATCCACTCCGGCACGGCAAGCCGGCCCCGAGTCTGACGCGACATTGAATAAGCTTTTGCTTCGAAACTGGGGAAGTCGCGCTCGATCCATGGCGTTACGGTCGCAGGCCATGCGCCAAGGCCATCGCCGGTCGCGAACTGGGCCAATTGTTGAAGAGTATTTCCAACAAAGGCACGAAGCTCGGCCCAAGGTTCAGCCTGCAGCGAGGCGATCACGATAGAATTAGCTTCATCTGAAATGATCTTTGCACCGCCCGCCTTCGCCAGCGGACTATCGGAATCCCACAGAAAGCCGTCCGAATTTGGCGGGAAATGCCCGAGATAATCGCATAGGCGCCAGCCTTGGTCTGAGCACTCCCGTTCCAGCGTCCGCATACCGGGGCCATCATAGATCACGCGCGCAAGGATGAAGACATTGCCGAAAGGCGATACCGATACGCGGCCGTGCCCAACTAAATTCATGGAAATAAGTGCAAGCGCCGCCAAAGCCGGGGCGGCAACGAGACGCGCAAGGCCGCCAATGCCGAGGCAGGACTCTGCGCCAAGCCGCTGCCGAAAGGGCACAATAACGAACAGCAAACCGAGCGCCAGCGGAAGGTTCGATTGATGCAAACCAATCATTGCCGATGCGGCTAGCATCAGCAACAGCCGGTCCCAGTGCGCCAGCCGCTCTGGCACAAAGATCAGTAGCGCGTAGGCGAGAAGCAACAACCCGGTGTACAAATCCGGCATCAGCTTGGTCGTGAACCAAGGAAGCGCTGTGGCCACGGACAAACTTAATGTCAGCGGCACGAGCAGCCAGGGCGGAGAGCGGCTGCCGAACAGGCTGCGGTGAACAAAATGCAGCATTCCGGCAGCGCACAAAGATTGCACGATGACCACGGGCCAGGTTGTAAGCTTCATATGGAGCGTGAGCAGGAAGAGGCTGTAGAATACTGGCCGGTCCCAGCCGAGATAGCGCTGCACCGCCTGTGATATGTAAGTACCGGAATCCGAAAACACCAGCGGATACCCATTGAACAGCGCCGGCCACAGCAACAGCGCGGCGGAGGCGAGGATAGTCGCGGCACTAGAGCATAACGGCTTCCGGCTGGAGCCATGCTGCACAGTGTCGGTTTTGAACGCCGGATTCAGGCTCTCCGACGACTCCGCCTCAAGCCTTCGCGCTCTGAGCTGCCAACGCCAGAACGGCATAACAATGGCCTTAGGCCGCGCGCAATACATGTGAGGTCCTCGCCGTTCTCGCGGCGATGTTGATGCGGCGGCGTTGAGATAGGGTAAATGCTCAACCCGCTTGCCGAATTCGGCGTGAACGATATCACTCCCGGAAATACCCCCCCAGGCGAGGATGATAGACCTCGGCATCGGCGTAGCCGGACCGGACATGCACGCGGGCATCAACCCGCGTCAGGGCAACACCTGCGATTTGCGCGCCAGTTGCATCCAGCAAATCGATGGTGTGCGCAGCGACAGCTTGCGGCGTGCTCCGCCAGCGCACACACATTACGGTCGCATCCGCCACACGCGCCAAGACCCGCGCGTCAGTTAAAGCGCATGCCGGGGGGGCATCGAGCAAAACCAGATCGTATTGATCACGTAGCTGCTGCAAGAGCACCGCCATGTGCTCCGACATAAACAGGCCAACCGAATTGGCCTCCCCCTGGCCCGCCGGCATGAAGGCCATGCCGGTCTGGGCGTCGGTATGAATCGCCTGATCCAGGGTGGCGTGACCCAGCATGCAATCGGAGAGGCCGAGATGCGCATCCACCCCCATGCGCTTGGCGAAAGCTGGCGCCCGGATGTCGCAATCGAGCACCATGACCCGCTCGCCGCTCATCGCCGCTAGGCGGCCCAAGGCCAAAGCCAGCGTGGTCTTGCCCTCGCCGGGCCGGGCCGCCGTGATGGCGATTACCTTGGGGTGGGTGTTGCCAAGCCAAAGCCCGGTGCGCAAAGCCCGGAGCTGCTCCGTAAAGGGCGAAAGCGGCTTTCGAAGCACATAGTCCTCAGTGCGCATGCCGCGCAGTGTCCGGGAGTCGAGCTCCGGCACAAGGGCCATGCATTGTAGCCCGAGTTCCCGCCGCACATCATCGCCGCTGCGGAACGTATCATCACTAATTTCTTGCAGATAGGCGAGCAGCAGTCCCAGCAAGATGCCAAGAGCGCCTGAGGCCGCGATGAGCAGCTTGTAGCGGGGATAGCTAGGCACGATCGGCAGTAATGCGTTGGAAATAACCCTTGCGTCGGGTGTTTCAATCGCCGTCTGCTGCGCCGTTTGCTGAATGCGTTGCAGAATAGCTTGCAGCAACGTTCGCGATGCATCAGCGTCCCTCTGCATAGCATTCAGAGGAATCTGAGCTTGCGCGTTTCGGTCGACTTGCGATTGCGCCTCGTGCAGGCTGCTCTCCAGCGTGCTCACCCGCAGGGTTGCGGCGCGGACATCGGCGTCGGTTGCCGCAACCACCCGTGCCACCTCGGCGTTGATAGCATGCTGAAGCTCGGCGAGCTGTGTGCGCCGAGCCAGCACATCCGGGTGGCGTGAGCCAAGCCGGGTCAGCAAGGACTGCAATTCCGCCGTGAGCCGGTGCTGCTGCGCCCGGAGCTGCACGACGCTGGGTGCGATCTCCGCCTGCGCCGTAGCGCCGGTCCGGCCGCGGGCTGCGTCGAGGCGGCCCTGAGCTTGCGCCAGATCATTGCGTGCTTGCGCCAACTCGACATTTAGGCGGCTAATCTGCTCCGTCTCGAGGCCGGCTTGCACCCCCTGAACGAGGCCCTGAGCGGCGCGGTAGGCCGCAATCCGGTCTTCAGAGTGTTGCACTTGTTGCTGTAGGTCGGCGACGCGCGCTTCGAGCCACTGATTGGCGCGGCCAATTGCCTGGAATTTCGAATCGAGCTGGTCGGCGATATAGAGCTCCATTACCCGATTGGCGGCTCTGGCCGCGAGCGTCCGGTCCTCGCTCGTAAATGAGACTTCGAGCACGCGGGAGGCTTTTACGGTTCGAACGCTGATCGCCTCCTGAACGGCGCGGATAACCGCCTCCCGCGCATTTTCGGGGCTGGGCGGCCCGTGCCTTGGATCTAGGGCCCCGAGCAGAGCGCCGAGGCGGGTCTGTAGCGGGGAGATGAAGCGTCCCAATCGCGACATGGGCCGAAGCGCCGGATTGAATTCCGGCTGCTCTTCGAGCCGGAATTCCCCGGCCAGTCGTTCGGCGGTGCGAAGCCCTCGCACCACCTCCGCCTGGCTTGCCATAACGGCATCAGTCGCTGGGTCGACCCGGAGAATGCTCTGCAGCTCGCGTGCCGCGTATTCACTCGGTTCATAAAGTAGCGCGCCTGTCGCGGTATAGAGGGGCCTGACCCGATGCAGGGCGACGGCCGTAAGCACGGGAAACAGGACGGCGCACGCAAGCACGGACAGCTTCCGCCGACGTAGGATCGCCAGCACTTCGTTGGGGTTTAGGCCGGTTGGGTGCTCACTCCGAAACCCGGCCGCACGCACCCGAGCTGATGCCCGGGCGGAAGCGGCGAGAGGACGTTCGAGCACCACATCTTCTCCGGTCAAAACGGTCCGGCCTTTTTTCGGAACACCGATCGATGGGCATAAGGCGGATTCGTTAATCAAGGGTTGTGTTCGTGAGTAGCTTCAAGACGCCTGCGGGGAACTTGACAAT
>JAFAHH010000408.1 GCA_019237355.1 Acetobacteraceae bacterium
GCGCTCATTTCTTTTTCCCTTCTTTCCGCCGAATCGTCTCATCGGTGTACCGCACCCCCTTGCCCTTATACGGTTCGGGCAGACGGTAGTGGCGGATTTCCGACGCGACCTGTCCCACCAGCCGCTTGTCCACGCCTTCCACTTTCACCGCGGTGGGCCGTTCGCAGGTGATCTTGATGCCGGCCGGGATCGGGTAGATGACGGGGTGGGAGAACCCTAGGTTGAGTTCGAGATTCTTTCCGGACACCGCGGCCCGATAGCCGGTGCCGGTGATCTCCATGGACTTCGAATACCCGGCCGAAACGCCGTGCACCATGCTGGCCACCAGCGCACGCGTGGTGCCCCACATCATCCGCGCCTGACGCTCCTGGCTGCGTGGCCGCACCGCAATCTTATTGCCCTCGACCGCCGCCTCCACATGATCGGTGAGCTCGAGCTTGAGCTCGCCGAGCTTACCGCGGGCGGTGAGCGTCCGTCCGGCAACCGCCACCTGAACCCCAGCCGGAATTTCGACCGGATACTTGCCTATGCGCGACATCTGCGCCCCCGTTAAAACACCCGGCAGAGCACTTCGCCGCCCACATTGGCGGCCCGTGCCTCTGCGTCACTCATCACCCCGCGCGGGGTCGATAGGATCGAAGTGCCCAGCCCGGCATAAACCCGGGGCAGCTCCTTGATCCGCGAATAGACGCGGCGCCCGGGCTTGGAGACACGGGTAATTTCCTTAATCACCGGCTCGCCATCATTATATTTCAGTTCGATCCGAAGCTGCGCAACACCCGGCCGCAACTCATGCGCGGAGAAGCCGCGTATGAACCCTTCCCGACGCAACGCATCGAGCACATTGGCGCGCAGCTTGGAAGCCGGCGCGATGCAGGAGCTATGGCGTGCGCGCTGAGCGTTGCGAATACGGGTGAGCATGTCACCCAGAGGATCAGAAACCGCCATCGCCGCAGTTCCTCCTTACCAACTCGCCTTGATCATTCCGGGGATTTGCCCGGAGCTCGCCAATTCACGAAGCGCGATGCGGGAGAGCTTGAACTTGCGATAATTCGCGCGCGAGCGGCCGGTAAGCGTGCAGCGGAGCCGTACGCGGGTAATGGAGCCATTGCGCGGGAGCTGCGCCAGTTTCAAAGAGGCCTCGAACCGGTCCTCTACGGGCACCTCACGATCCATGATGGTCGCCTTCAGCGCCGCCCGCTTGGCGCGGTCCCGCTTGCTCATATACTCCCGCTTGCGGTTGCGATTCATTTGCGAAACTTTAGACATATCTTCTACCTCCGGAACCTGCTCCGGGATTGTCCCCGGCGGTCTTCCCAGCGCTTGTTCACCCGGCGAAGGGCATATCGAACGCTTTCAACAGCGCCTTCGCCTCGGCATCGGTCTTCGCGGTCGTCACGATGACGATATCCATGCCGCGGATCGCATCCACCCGGTCATAGTTAATCTCCGGGAACACGATCTGTTCCTTGAGCCCCATCGCGAAGTTGCCGCGCCCATCAAAATTCTTCCCGCCAACGCCACGAAAATCACGGACTCGCGGCAAAGCGATATTGATCAGCCGGTCCATGAATTCGTACATCCGCGCCCGCCGCAGCGTAACCTTGCAGCCAATAGGCAGGCCTTTGCGGATCTTGAACTGGGCGATCGCCTTCTTGGCGAGCGTCTTCACCGCCTTCTGGCCGCTGATTTGGGTCAGATCGGCAAGCGCCGAGTCGAGCTTCTTCTGATCGGCGGACGCCTCGCCCACGCCCATATTGATGACGATCTTCTCGAGCTTCGGCACCTGCATCGGATTGCGGTAGTTGAATTCCTTCTGCAGTTGCGGCCGGACCACTTCGTTGTAGTGCCGCTGCAGCCGGGGCGCCTCCCGCGGCCCACTGACCGCCTCTTGCTCTACTTCGGTTGCGGGCTGTTGCGCGGCAGCGGAAGCGGGTTTCTCCTTCGCTCGGCTAGCCGGCTTTCCCTTCGCTCCGCTAGAGGGCTTGTCCTTCCCTCCGCCTTCCCGCTTTTCCTTGGCTCCGCGTTCCGTTTTTTGCTTGGTTCCGCTCATTGCGTCTTAACTCTCGATTACCTGGCCCGTGACCTTGGCCACCCGCACCTTGCGCCCGTCCTCGAGCACCCGGAAACCAACCCGCGTCGGCTTCTCGCTCTTGGGATCGATCAGCATGAGGTTGGACAAATGGATCGTGGCCTCCACATGCTCGATCCCGCCGGGCTGCCCCATTCCACGCGGCTTAGTATGATGCGTCGCCACGCGCACGCCTTGCACGACGGCGCGGTCGGCTTTTGGGATCACGCGCAACACTTCGCCCCGCTTGCCTTTATCGGCGCCGGTGATCACGACCACGCGGTCGCCCTTACGGATCCGGGCGGCCATCACAGCACCTCCGGCGCGAGCGAAATGATCTTCATGAACTTGCGCGCCCGCAATTCGCGCACCACCGGGCCGAAGATGCGCGTGCCGATTGGCTCTTGCTGCCGGTTGATCAGCACCGCGGCGTTACGGTCGAAGCGGATCGCGCTGCCATCCGGCCGCCGGACCGGAAACGCCGTGCGCACGATCACCGCTTGATGCACATCGCCCTTCTTCACCTTGCCGCGCGGGATCGCTTCTTTGACGGAAACCACGATCACATCGCCAACCGACGCCGTCTTGCGCTTCGAGCCGCCCAGCACCTTGATGCACTGTACCCGGCGCGCTCCCGAATTGTCGGCGACTTCGAGATTGGTTTCGACGGAGATCATTTGCTTTCCCTCTTACGCAGGCTGCTGGGCGGGCTCGGCTTGGGCAACAACCTCTTTGATCGGCTGCCCATTCCGCTCCACTACGGCCCAAGCCTTGCGCTTGCTGATCGGCGGACACTCGACAATCCGCACCGTGTCGCCAACGCGGCAGACATTCCGCTCATCATGCGCCGCGTATTTCTTCGAGCGCCGGATGAACTTCTTATAGAGCGGATGCATGACCCGGCGATCGACAAGCACCGTCACGGTCTTGTCCATCTTATCGCTGGTCACCCGCCCAATCAGGATGCGCCTTGGCATCGCCTCACACCCCTTGCTGTGCGGCGGAACGCGTCTTCTCCGCCATGATCGTCTTTACCCGCGCTATATCACGGCGCACTTGCCGGATACGGCTGATCCCCTCGGCTTGCCCGGTCGCGCGCTGGAATCGCAAATTGAACTGCTCTTTCCGCAAATCGAGCAGCAAGTCCTTGAGCTGATCGGGCGTTTTGGCCCGAATGTCGTGCGCCGTGTTCTTCTTCGGCTCTTTAGCCATTTTCAGCCTTCCCCAATCCGCTGCACGAATTTGGTTCTGATCGGCAGCTTCGCCGCGCCCAGGGTGAGCGCCTCACGCGCCAGCCCGGCCGGCACGCCATCCACCTCGAACAAAATGCGGCCGGGCTTGACTCGGCAGACCCAGAATTCCGGGCTGCCCTTGCCTGATCCCATCCGCACCTCGGCGGGCTTCTTTGAGACCGGCACATCGGGGAAGATCCGGATCCAAACCCGGCCGGCACGCTTCATCGCACGCGTGATCGCCCGGCGAGAGGCCTCGATCTGCCGCGCCGTCACCCGCTCCGGCTCGAGCGCCTTGAGACCGAATGTGCCGAAATTCAGCGTGTTGCCGGAAGTCGCGAGCCCGTGGATCCGGCCCTTATGCGCCTTGCGGAACTTGGTGCGCTTCGGTTGCAGCATCTTTCGTTACCAACAAAGCTTCAACGTAGCGGCGCCTGCTCGGCCGCGCGCCGGTCTTGCGCCAGCGGGTCATGCGCCATGATCTCGCCTTTGAAAATCCAGACCTTCACGCCACACGTCCCATAGGTGGTCTTTGCCGTGGCCAGGCCGAAATCGATATCGGCGCGCAAAGTGTGCAGCGGCACGCGTCCTTCGCGATACCATTCCACCCGGGCGATTTCGGCGCCCCCGAGCCGCCCGCCGCAATTGATTCGAATCCCTTGCGCGCCCAGCCGCATCGCCGATTGTACCGCCCGCTTCATCGCCCGGCGGAACGCGACGCGGCGCTCGAGCTGCTGCGCGATGTTTTCCGCAACCAAAGTCGCATCGATTTCCGGCTTGCGGATCTCGACGATATTCAGCGCCACCTCGGCCTTGGCCATCCTCGCCAGATCTTTGCGCAGCGCCTCGATGTCCTGGCCCTTCTTGCCGATCACGACACCCGGGCGCGCGGCGTAGATCGTTACGCGCGGCTTTTTCGCGGGCCGCTCGATCACCACGCGCGACACACCCGCACCGTGCAGTTTCTTTCGCAAATGACCGCGCAGCCTGAGGTCCTCATGCAGCAACGGCGCATAATCGGCATCCGCATACCAGCGGCTATCCCACGTGCGATTGATGCCGAGCCGGAGCCCGACCGGATTGACTTTATGTCCCATGAGCTATGCCGATCCCTGATCAGGTTGTGGCGTCTCTGGTGCGGGCGCTTGCGGCTCTCCGGCAGGCTCGGCCTGCGCCTCAGACGCGTCGTGTGTGGCAGGCGTTTCCTGTTTCTCAGGCTCGGACTCCGCTGCGGGCGTTTCCTGTTTCTCAGGCTCGGCTGCCGCCGCGGGCCTTGCCTCTGCCTCAGGCTCGGCCTGTGCCGCGAGCTCCGTCTGCACGTCAGGCGCGGGCTCCGAG
>JAFAHH010000680.1 GCA_019237355.1 Acetobacteraceae bacterium
AGGAGCGGAGCCCTCGAGCAGGGCCACAAGGACCCGAACCAAATCATCGACATGGATCGGCTGAACCAGGCCTGCTTGGTGGCCGAGCTGGAAGGCGACAGGCAGCCCACCGAGGCCGCTGAACATTGCGGTGCTCTGCCCACCCCGGCCGATCACGAGAGAGGGGCGGATCACGTGCCATCCGACCTGCCCGCGCTCGCCTGCAAGGCCCAGGAAGCGCGCGTCCGCCGCATGCTTGGTCCGATGGAACTGGGATTGGGCTCCGGCGTCAGCCCCGAGCGCCGAAATTTGAACAAGCCGGTGTAGTCCGGCTCGGGCGCAGCCCTCGAACAGCGCCACAGGCGCCCGATGGTGGATCAGATCTAAATCACCCCTGAGTGCCCCGATCGCATTCACCACCCCATCGAAGTCGCCGGCCAGACGTGCCCAATAGCCCGGATCGGTGGAGAGCCGAATGCCGACTGCGGCTGCGGCCGGAAAGCGCCGCCGCAGGGCCACGGCGTTGCGCACCCCGCCGGTAACGTGATGCCCGGTCCCAAGCAAGCTGGCGACAAGATGGCTGCCGATGAATCCGCCAGCTCCTATCACAAGGATGCGCAAACACACTGCTCCACAACCGGTCGTCTAGGCTATTGTGAGAGCGAATGCCAGGGAAGGAGCAAGCCATGCGCATTCTCGTAGTCGGGGCCGGTGGGACGGGCGGCTATTTCGGCGGACGGCTATTGGAGGCTGGCCGCGACGTTACGTTCCTGGTCCGCCCGCGCCGGGCGGCTGAGCTCGCTGAAGTGGGGCTGACCATCAGCAGCCCGTGCGGGGATGTAAGCATCCCTTCGCCGCCGCACGTGCTGGCGGGTCAGCTCGACCGGCCATTCCATCTGATATTGCTGAGCTGCAAGGCTTACGATCTCGAAAGTGCAATGGGAGATTTCGCGCCCGCGGTCGGCGCAGAGACGGCGATACTCCCCTTGCTAAACGGGATGCGGCATATCGAGCGGCTGACAGCCCGGTTTGGAGAACCGGCTGTACTTGGCGGGCTGTGCGCCATATCGGCAACATTGGGTGAGCAGGGTCAAGTCCTACACCTTAACACCTCGCATTCCCTTTCCTTTGGCGAACGGCAAGGCGGCCGGTCGGCGCGCGTGGAGGCCATTGCGGAAATCATGGAAGGGGCGCGGTTTGATTGGCATGCGAGCGATGCGATTCTACTCGCAATGTGGGAGAAATGGGTCTTGCTCGCTACCGTTGCCGGCATCACCTGCTTAATGCGCGCGGCCATCGGCGATGTCGTGGCCGCGGGAGGCAGCGCCTTGGTGCTGGAGCTGCTCGAGGAAAGCCGTAGCATCGCCGCGCACCAAGGCTATCGTCCGGACGCGGCATTCCTCGACAAAACGCGTTCGCTTTTGACTGACCCGGATTCGCCGCTTATGGCTTCCATGTTGCGCGACATCGAGCGCGGCGCGCGGGTTGAGGCGGATCACGTCATCGGCGATTTGCTCGAACGGGCGCCGGTGAGGCCGGAGCAGCACCGGTCCTTGCTGCGCATTGCATATGTTCATCTCAAATCATATGAGATCAGACGCGCCAGGGAGGGCGCATGATGCCAAAAGTAGAGTTCCTGTTCGATTTCGGCAGCCCGAACGCGTATCTTTGCTACAAGTTGATTCCAGAGATCGAAGAGCGGACTGCCAGGCATTTCGACTACGTACCAGTTCTTCTCGGCGGAATTTTCAAGCTCACCAATAATCGGCCCCCAATGGAGGCATTCGCGGATGTTCGCAACAAGCTGGAATATGAGCGGCTGGATATGCGCCGCTTCGTTCGTCAGCATCGGCTGATCGAGTTCGAATGGAACCCGTTCTTTCCGGTCAATACATTGCTGCTGATGCGTGGCGCGGTGGCGACTCAGCTCGATGGAGGCTTCGATCGCTATGTTAGCGTTGTGTTCCGGAATATGTGGGAGAATGCCACGGACATGGGGAACCCAGAAGTCGCCTATGCGGCCCTAGAAAAAGCAGGGCTTGACCCGGATGCAATTTTCAACCGCGCGCAGTCCCCGGATGTGAAGCACCGGCTCATGGAAAACACGCGGCAGGCAGTTGAGCGCGGCACTTTCGGAGTGCCCACGATCTTCGTGGGCGATGAGATTTTCTTTGGTAAGGACCGGCTTCGGGAGGTCGAGCAAGAGATTTTGACCCAATCAGGTCACCCCAAGGGACCCTAGAGCGGGATGACCTTAAGTGAGTTACCCCGCGCTAGGGACTTTGGTTTCAGAGCGCGATGGATCGGGACCCCAATCCGGGGCCCCCATTTTGCGCAAAATGGGACCCGGGGCTTGCGAATTGGGAACCCAAGTCCGCCTCAAGCCATCGCGCTCTAGGGTCTGCTGAAAAAGGAAGGCCGGGGCTCTGCCCTGGACCCAGACCCCATGACCCCATCCACTAAGTGATTGGATTGCAAAGGCTCTGCCTTTGCTGGGGTCCAGGGGCAAAGCCCCTGGCGTTCTTTCGTTGCCTGACGAACGACCGACTCCAACGGCCTGAGACGGAAGCGATCGGGTTGAGCCCGAAGCGGTTGGGCCCGGTACCGGCGCCCCCTGCGAAACGCTAGAGCGGGATGACTTTTGGTGAAGTCATCCCGGTCTAGGATTTTTGGCTTTGAGAGCGCGATTCAGGCTTTCCGACGATTCCGCCTCAAGCCATCGCGCTCTAGTGGCTATGTTATCCGCCCGGCTCGGAACGCCTCGATAGTGCGCATCACGCCACGCAGCTCGGCGAGGCCCTTGAGCCGCCCTATGCACGAGTAACCCGGATTGACCCCCTTCTTGCCGATATCGTCGATCAGCAGATGGCCGTGGTCTGGCCGCATCGGGATCACCGCGTCGGCGCGTTCCTCGTCGGTCCGCCTTTCCTCCTCGCGCATCAGCGAGGCAACCACCCCGACCATGTCGGTATCCCCGCCTAGGTGATCGGCCTCGTAGAAGGAACCATCGGGTTCGCGCGTAGTGTTGCGGAGATGGGCAAAATGCACCCGGGGACCAAATTCATCCGCCATAGCAACAAGATTGTTGGCCGGGTTCGAGCCGAACGAGCCGGTGCAGAGCGTCAGGCCGCATGTGGGTTCTGGCACTGCGGCAAATAGCTTGCGCACATCATCGGCGCTCGACATTACCCGCGGCATTCCGAAGATTGGGAAGGCTGGATCGTCCGGATGGATGCAGAGGCGCGCGCCTTCTTCCCTCGCCACTTCCGTAATCTCTTTTACGAATGCGACCATGTTGGAGCGAACGCCCTCCACGCCGATGTCGCGGTAAATATCCAGCATTCTTTGGAAAGCCGCCCTGTCATACACAAATTCCCGGGCAGGCAGCCAGTCGATCAAAACACTTTCTAGCGCTGAGATCTGGCTTTCCGACATGTTCTTGAAGCGCTCTTCCGCCGCTTTCTGCCGTTCTGGGGGGTGGTCTGCGGCGGCGTCCGGGCGACGTAGGATGAACAGATCGTAGACAGCGATATCGGTGATATCGAGTCGCAGAGCATATCCCCCGTTTGGCAATCGCCACATCAGATCGGTGCGCGTCCAATCGGTAATCGCCATGAAATTGTAGCAAATGGTCGTGACCCCGGCATGCGCGACCGTCCGGATCGACTGCTTGTAATCGTCGATTCTTTCGCGAAACGCTCCCGTTCGGGTCTTGATGTCTTCAGCGACGGCGATGCTCTCCACCACCGACCAAACCAGGCCGGCATCTTCGATTTGGCGCTTGCGCTTGAGCACTTCCTCCTCCGGCCAAGCCTGGCCTTGGTTGAGGTGGTGGAGCGCTGTCACAATCCCGGCAGCACCGGCTTGCTTTACATGTTGCAGTTGCACCGTGTCATCCGGACCGAACCAACGCCAAGTTTCGAACATCTTCGGATCCCCTTTTCACAAGGCTGGGTGAGAGCGGCAAAGTTTCGAGGTCAGCGCCGTCTCGGCGAGGCGGCGGTTGATGGCTGGTCTTGTCTCCTGGGCCGCTGGGCGGGGCCCTAACACCCCTTTCCGGCATCTCCGAGCTAGACCGAGCGTATATCCTAGGGCACCACACATCAGATTCATGAAATGGGGAATCCCCGCCGTGCCGGCTGGTGCCGCAGGTCTGGGGACGAGCAGCTTTTCAATGCCAAGCCGGTGTCGCCATGGCGTGGTATAACCAAGCTGGTGCCCTACGGAACAGGAATGCGACAAATGGCAACTCCCGACCTTGCTGACAAAGTGGCGCTGTTGACGGAGGCAATTCGCGAGGAGGCGCACCCCGCCCGCACGGACCCGCTTTACGGCCCGATCATTGTGCGCGCAGAAGCGGCCTGTAAGGCACTCGTGCTTGAAAACACACCGCCGGTTGATGCGGCGCGCATTGCGCTCGCTGAGGCCATTCGTGAATTGATGGCAATCAAGCATGACGCGGAAGAAGCCCAATCGCTAGACCGGGATGACTTCAGGTGAGGTCATTCCGCTGTAGCTGCTTGGTTTTCAGGGCGACCCAGCCTTTCCGGCGGTCGGGTTCCTGTTTGCAGACCTTCATCTCCCTGATTAT
>JAFAHH010000644.1 GCA_019237355.1 Acetobacteraceae bacterium
CGCCGGCTTCACCGGTCAGGATCGGATTGTTTTGCCGCCGCCGGGTCAGGATATCGACCACCTGGCGGATTTCGAGGTCCCGCCCCAGGATGGGATCGATTTTCCCCGCTTTCGCCCGCGCGGTAAGGTCGATGGTGAACTGGTCGAGCGCACCGCCGCCTAGCCGCGGCACACTCTCCTGCGGCACGGGCGCCGCACTGGATTCGCCGGACTTGACAGCGGAGCCTGCCTCGACGCTTCCAGCCGTAATTGCCTCATAGTCGCGTTTCAGCAGGTTTGGCTGGATCCGCAGAAGCTGCCCAGATATTTCGCGCGCATGCCGGGCGAGATCTTCGTCGGCCAACAAGGCCCAAAGAAGATGGCCAGAACGGATCCGCGTCAGCCCTTGCTCGATGGAGGCGAGAAGCCAGGCCTGCTTGCCCAAGTCCACGATCTCGGGCGCTAGCCCCGGATCCCGGGCGCTACCCCGCCTGAACCGGTCAAGCCTACGGTTCAGGTCGCTAACCAAGCGTGAAACGTCAACCTCATAATGGCGCAGGATCAGCGCCACATCGCTGTCGGACCGGTCGGCCAGTTTGACCAGCCAGTGCTCAAGCTCGACGTCATAATGGGTGCGCGATAAGGCTAACGCTGCTGCCGCGTCGAGCGCCCGCCAGCAGACATCGTTCAGGCGGCCGAACAGCGATTTGAAATCGATCGCAGCCATCAGGGAGTTCCTTCGTTCGCAATCAGTTCCGCCCCCGCACCGTGAATGTTGCGCGGCAAGTGCGTCTAGTATCATTGTGTCCCGGGCCAATGTGTGAGGTAGGTCACAGGTGATCGATTTGCCGGAAAGTTTCGATCTTGATGCGCTGCTCGCGCCCATTCCCGGCGACAAGCCGGCTGGGCCAGACCTGCGGCAGGATTATACTCCTCAATCCCTCTACCGTCAGATCCGCGATCTGCGAAATGACGCGCGGCAGTTAGAGCGGCGCCAAGAGGCGGCAAGCGAGACCGAGAAGGTCCCGCCAGCCGATCCGCAGTGGCGCGATTTGCTAGATCTGGCGCGCCAGGCGCTTTCTGAACGAACGAAAGACCTGGAAATCGCGGCGTGGTATACCGAGGGTCTGCTGCGTCGCCATGGGCTGTCCGGCTTTATCGCCGGATGCAGACTGCTAACCGGGCTCGTAAAGGCCTTCTGGGACGATCTGTATCCGTTGCCCGACGAGGACGGATTGGCGGGCCGCGTTGCCCCAATCGCCGGCCTCAACGGGATCGATCGCGAAGGGACCTTGCTGCAGCCTTTGCGCACGTTGCCGCTGTTTAGGCGATCCGACCAATCGGAAATTTCGCTCTGGCAGTACGAACAGTCAGCCGAGGCCGAAGGCTTCGACTCCGAACGCCGCGAGAAGCGCTACGCAGGAGGGACAATTCCGTTCGAGACGGTCGAGCAGGAGGCGCGGGCCAAGGCTGCCGACCTTGCCGTGTTGTATGGCATCGCCCAGGAAGCTAGTGCTGAATGGCGAAATCTTCATGCGGCTCTCGAGGCTCGCGTAGGAAGCGAGGCGCCGCCGTCCAGCCGGGTGGCGGAGGTGCTCGACCGGATCGAAAAAGTTGCCGAACAATATGCGGGAGCGCCGGAAGTAAAACGTGATACGTCCCCACCTAATACCAGAGGCCCCATCACCCGTGAGGCTCCCCCCCTACCCCAGCAAGCCGCAACGACTGTCCCGGCGGGTGCTGGGCTCCTCGACCGGGAAGCGGCGCTGCGAACCCTGGATGAGCTGGCGGCATATTTCCGGCGCACGGAGCCAAACTCACCGCTCGCCTACACTCTGCAAGAGGCGGCGCGCCGGGGCCGGATGACTTGGCCCGAGCTGCTCGCCGAAGTAGTGGCAGACGAAAGCGCGCGTCATGCTATCCTTAACAATCTCGGGATCAAGCCGCCTCCGGCCGAGACGTAGGACGAGGAGCTGCAGAGAGGAGTGCCCCGGGAGATAGGATAAAGTGTGACCTAAATCACATTTGCCCGGCTCCAGGATCGCTAACATGGAAGATGATGACGCCGCCGATGCGCCCACCCAGGCGCGAGACCCGAACTGCCGGCCCAGGAGAAAGCGAGATGAGCGCCAGCATCCATCAAAAACTAAGCCGCGTGCGCAAGCCGCGGGTGCATATCACCTACTCAGTGGAGACCGAAGGCGCCGAGGTGCTGCGAGAATTGCCTTTCGTTGTCGGCATCCTCGGTGATTTTTCCGGCAACCCCGAGCAGCCGCTCCGCCCCCTGTCGGAGCGCAAATTCATTAAAATCGACCGCGACAACTTCAACCAGGTCATGGCCAGGATCAGTCCGGAGCTGAACCTGAAGGTCGATAACAAGCTTGCCGATGACGGCACTCAGATGGCCGTCAAGCTCAAATTCTCCACCATGGATGATTTCGAGCCGGCCCGCGTGGCCGAGCAGGTTCCAGCCCTCAAAGCGCTGCTGGATACGAGGAATAAACTGCGCGACCTCATGAGCAAGGCAGACCGGTCCGAGCAACTCGAAGATCTCCTTGAGAAAATTCTGCGGAATGAGAACGAGCTCAAGTCGCTATCGCAGGAACTTGGCGTTGCAAAGGCGGAGGGCTAACCCATGTCTGGAACCGGAACCGCCGTTCAGTCTACGCCAGGTGCAGCAACCATCACCGAGCAGGCACCGAGCCTGCTGGATAGGGTCTATGAGGTAACCAAGCAGACCGAGCGTAATCGCACTCAGGATTTGGTAAGAAACCTCGTCGAGCAGGCGCTTGCCGGCACGGTTACGTTCGACCGCAACCTGGCCCGCACTTTCGACCAGGCGATCGCGGCCATCGACCACAAGCTCTCGGCGCAATTGAACGAAATCATGCACAGCCCGCGCTTCTCGCAGCTCGAGGGAAGCTGGCGCGGCATGCACTATTTGATAAATAATAGCGAGACAGGAACGAGCCTCAAGCTTAAGGTGCTGAATATAACCAAGCGCGAGCTTGGTCGCGATCTCTCCCGTGCCGTTGAATTCGATCAAAGCGAATTGTTCAAAAAAATCTACGAGAACGAGTTCGGCAGCCCCGGCGGCGAACCTTACGGCTCGCTTATCGGCGACTATGAATGGTCATCGCATCCCGAGGATGTCGAAACCTTGCGGCTCATTTCGAACGTCGCGGCCGGTGCCTTCGCGCCATTCATCACTGGCACCAGCGCCGCCATGTTCGGCTTCAAGGACTGGACCGAACTCGCCAAACCCCGCGATCTGGCCAAGATCTTCGAGAGCCAGGAATACATCAAGTGGCGCAGCTTCCGCGACAGCGA
>JAFAHH010000688.1 GCA_019237355.1 Acetobacteraceae bacterium
GGCTTCGTTGCCGCCCATGTAGAGGTTGGAGAGGGCAGTCGGCTGCGCCCAACGCTCGTTGATATACAATCTCCGGCCGCTGATGATCACCCAGTCGCCGTCAAAGACGATACGGTTCGCTTCATCCTCGTTGAAGCCATAGGCGACGAGGCTCCGGTCAAACGCACCGGATTGCGACACACCAACGATCATTGCCTTTGAGACAGTTCCGGAAATCGGGTTCTTATTTCCGACTGTGTCAGCCGTGCTATAGCGAAGAAACGAGACAAGGTCTCGCGTCGCGGCAAAGCCAATCCCCTGCACCAATGGATCCTGCGCTGTGAAAGACATCTCGTAGAGGTAGTTCGGATTGAAGCCGCTGCTTAGGCAGATCCAGGTCGGATTTGACGTGCCGGGCGCACCACTGGGGCAGTATGCCCAGGACCATGCGCTGCTCGCAATCGGCGTCATTCCGGTGTCCACGCCGTCAGTGGATTGCGATACATCGTACCAGAACTGAGCATTGCTCGTGGTCATGCTCGACGGCGCGCCGACCGGCTGGTATGGCGTAAACGCCGAGCCATAAATGAGCAGCTGCTGCGTCGTTGAACTGGCCGGGCTATCCTGAAGCGGTGCATGGATATGGGAGTAGACCGGACCGGTGATGGTGTTCGTTGGGCCCGGCGGACGGCGGTCAAAGGTTGCCACCGGCACCTGAATGACAAAGTCGGTCAAGCCGGTGGGAGCAGTGAAGAACGGATACGTAGCGTTTGGGGTGCCGTAAGGAGAGCTCAGACTCTGGCAGGGATATGGGCTGACAGGCAGCGAGTTGACACCGGAGCATTGTGCCAGAAGGTCGCCCTGCCAGCCGCTCTGGACATAGCTCGCACCCGCGATCAGCGCATCTGTGCTGATCGCGTTGCCGCCACGGTTCGATACCTCGTAGATCAGGAGACCGCTGCGCGCTGAGGAGTCGGTCGGCGTGACAATCGAAAAGTCGGCAATGTAGGTAGCACTGCCGCGCGGCGGCGTGGGCGTCGTGTACACGGGCGACGCCAGGCCGATGTCGGTAATGACGGCGTTTTGCGGCAGGCTTGGACTGAGTGCGCCAAAGATCCGGCCCGTGTATATCGTATAGCTTACCGGGGAGCCGGGGGTCGAGCTGCCCAACGGGATCGGGCTATACATGGCGGTATTCGTCGAATCAATGACGAACTGCTGGACGAAAGCCTCGCTCGCCGAACTCCAGCCGAGCACTGCACCGAGGACCGCGATAGCCGGCACGAGATACCGCAACAGCCAATTCTTCTTGGGATACATGTTCGCTTCCCCCTCCGATGCCGACATCATTGGCGCGCCGGTTGCAGGCATGGACGCTCGGCCGCTCACCCGCAAGACCTTCGGAACGTCTTGGTCCCACCTTATAGATGCGCAACATTAGTAATAGATGGCAACATTAGTAAAGGGACATTCTGAGCCAGCCTTTCGGCGGCGGTGGCGCCAGAAGCGCCAGAGGCTCAAATTGCGACGAAGCTTTGAAGATAGCCGAGCGAACAGGAGAGCGTTGGTTTGCAGCAGAGCTGAACCGCCAGAAAGGACAGCTGCTGCTTCGGCAGGGCCAGACCGAGCCAGCCGAGGATCTTTACCGTAAAGCCCTCAATATCGCCCGGCAGGAGGAGGCGGGAATTGCGCGCGGCCGTGTGCCTCGCCCGGATGCGCTGCGACCAGGGAGGCCGCGGCGAGACCTCCGAGCTCCTGGCGTCGGTCTACGGCCGGTTCACGGAGCGCTTCGATACGCCCGACCTCATGGGCGCAAGGGCGCTGCTCGACGAACCGTGATCCGCGGGCTGGACTCGATCGTGCGAACGTCCGCAAACGGCGCATCTTGCCCGTTCCCGTCGTTCCTGTCGAACGTCTCTTCACCGAACCCACAACGGCCGTGTTTGCCGCCGGCAACGGGACCGGCACGCCACGCTACTCCCTGGCGTACGGGCATCCACGATAGCCGGGCTGCACCGCGTGGCCTCAGTTGCTTCTGGATGGCGCGACCAGCGCAGCGAGGACGCGAACATCCTCGATCGCTTCGAGCGCTGATACCGCATTCCACAGGTCCACGCCGTACTCGAACGGGAGTTCCGGGACCGCACGCCAGCGACGCAGTCCTCGGCAGCCCGACGCGCCCGCTCGCAGCCGCCGGCGCGCGCGCCAAGTTCGAAGTATGCGATTTTGCAGCTATGCACGCAACGGAGGGGCTCGCTTACCAAAGGTCCGGCGCTCCCAACGAGCGGGAAGCTGGCCGAGAGCACAGATTGACAGCAAGGCCCGATCCCAGCGGCAATGAAGGTCGCCCGCCAGCCGAACGCGGCATCGACGAGACCGGCGATCAGGAATGATCCGGCACTGCCCGTCGCGTAGCTCGACGTGTAGATGCCCTGCGGCGCGTCCCTGAACGGAGCGGTCGATCCGATCCACCAGGAGGTTCAGGCCCGGCATAGCGGCGGCAAGATTGGCGGTTTTTCTGCGCCGGGAGGCT
>JAFAHH010000711.1 GCA_019237355.1 Acetobacteraceae bacterium
CGGTTACTTCCCTCGTCTCAAGGAACGCGTGCGCCAGCAGGCCGGCACGCTTTCAGGAGGCGAGCAGCAAATGCTCGCGATCGCCCGCGCGCTTCTGGTGGGACCCAAGCTGCTGCTGCTCGATGAGCCATCCTTCGGCCTGGCCCCCCTCATTGTCCGCGACATCTTCGCTATTCTTCACCGCATCAACACGGAACAGCAGGTAAGCATCCTTGTCGTGGAACAGAACGCCAGCTTGGCGCTCGACATCGCGGATGAGGCTTACTTATTGGAAACCGGCCGCATCGTCATGTCGGGCCCCGCCACCGAAATCCGCAACCACGAGCAGGTGCGGAGATCGTACCTTGGTTACTAGTCGTTTACCTCTCCCGCTGTGCGGAAGAGGCCCGCCCCGGACTGCGATCCGGGGTCGGCGCGCGATAGCGCCCCGGGTGAGGGTGGCGCAATGACCGGGCTCGCCCACCAGATCATCTCCGGGCTTGCGAGCGGCAGCATCTATGCCTCGGTCGCGCTCGCTCTGGTCATGATCTACCAATCGACCCACCACGTGAACTTCGCCCAGGGCGAAATGGCAACCCTTTCCACCTACGTCTGCCTCACGCTCATCCGCAGCGGCATTCCCTACTGGGGAGCCTTTCTTGCCACCGTCATCATCTCCTTCATCCTGGGTATTCTGGTCGAGCGGATACTAATCCGCCCCATGGAGGACGCGCCCCCGCTTTCCGCTGTGGGGGTCTTTATCGGTCTCCTTCTGCTCATCAATGCTTTCGACGGCTGGGTCTGGGATTACGTCATCAAGCCGTTTCCTTCCCCGTTCGGCAACTCCGAAGCCATGCTCGGCGGTTTCGTCTCGCCCCATGAACTCAGCGAAACGGCAGTCACACTGGTGGTCCTGCTCGCGGTTTACCTGTTCTTCCGCCATACGACGCTCGGGCTCGCCATGCGTGCAGCGGCCTACAACGCTACCTCCTCGAGGCTCTGCGGGGTACGCGTGAACCGCATGCTCATGCTCGGCTGGGGTCTTGCCGCCGCGATCGGCGGCATCGCCGGCATGATGGTCGCCCCCATCGTCTTCCTCGACCCCTACATGATGACCGGCATCCTGCTCTATGCTTTTGCGGGCGCGCTGCTTGGCGGCATCGATAACCCGCTCGGCGCAGTGATCGGCGGTTTTCTCGTCGGTGTCCTCGAAAACCTATTCGGCGCCTACATCGTGGGCACCGAGCTCAAGCTCACCGTCGCGCTGATCATCATTATCGCCGTGCTGCTGGTGCGGCCCACAGGCCTGTTCGGCCGGGCCGTGCAGACCAGGGTGTAGGCCCTATGCAGGACGGATCGATCACCCTCAGCCAGCTTACGAAAATCGGCGCGGCCTTGGTGCTGCTGGTCGCCCTGACTTTTGTTGCCGACCCGTACCGTCTGTTCCAGCTTACTATGGTAATCGCTTATGCCTGCGCCGTGCTTGGCCTGACAATCCTGACTGGCATCAACGGCCAGATCTCACTGGGTCACGGCGCCTTCTTCGCCATCGGCTCCTACGCCGCTGCCATCCTGATGGCCAATTACAACTGGCCTTATTGGGCGACACTGCCGGTTGCGGCCGTAAGCGCCGGCATCTTCGGCTTCCTTATTGGCTTTCCCGCGTTGCGCCTGGGGGGCCTTTATCTCGCGCTGACCACCTTCGCCCTCGCGGTGGCCGTGCCACAAATCCTCAAGGTGAACGCGCTCGAGGACCTGACCGGCGGGGTCCAGGGACTAACGACGGATAAGCCCCAAACACCGTTCGGCCTTCCGCTCTCGAACGATCAATGGATCTACCTCTTTACCCTTGCGATCGGCGCCATCGTATTTCTCCTCGGCTGGAATCTCACGCGTGGCCGGCTTGGCCGCGCCATGAAGGCCATCCGGGATCACGGGGTGGCCGCCGAGGCGATGGGCATTCACCTTGCCTCAGTCAAAACCCGCACCTTCGCTATCAGTGCCATGTTCACCGGTATCGGTGGAGCGTTATCCACCATCGCCGTACAGTTCGTCGCCCCCGACAGCTTCAGCTTTCAGCTCTCGATCACGCTCTTTGTCGGACTGGTCGTGGGCGGGGTCGACTCCATCCTGGGGGCCATTTTCGGGGGTGTCTTTATCGAGTTCGTCCCGAACATCGCCAATGACATCTCTAAGGCCGCGCCCGGGGCGATCTACGGTCTGATCCTGATCGGCTTCATGTTCCTCATGCCGCGCGGCGTCGCAGGGCTATTCGAGCTAGCCGGCCGCCGCCTCACGCGCCGGCAGGCCGCGATTGCCTCTCCGCCCCTCGCCACCTAATCCCGATAAATATCGCCAATCTGGATTGCGATCCCAGGCGGCTCAAACCGCACCTCACCCTCGGTGATAATCCGCGTGATGATAGTACCGTCGTCCCGGCGTTCATGATGAATAATCTGCGGCTTGTCCGGCTTGTCCGCGCGCAGGATCAGGTAATGGCGCACCGACGCCAGGCTGAAATAATCTGCAAGCTTCCGCCCGGTATCCACCGATGCCGTGGTAGGCCAGAGCACTTCCGCGATGATCACCGGCTTCGGCGCGGCCAACGCCTCACGGTCCAGCCGGCCTCCGCAGTTCACCATTGCATCGGGCTCGTAGTCGGTATCCTCGCCGATCTCGACCGTGACACGATCCGGAAGCGCTTGGCAGG
>JAFAHH010000880.1 GCA_019237355.1 Acetobacteraceae bacterium
GGAGTCGTTGCGATGTCTGCTGGCAACCATGCGCAAGCCGTCGCTCGTCACGCGAGCCTGCTGGGGATCGCCGCAACGATTGTGATGCCGCTGCAAACTCCGGCAACGAAAATTACCCGCACCACCGCTTGGGGCGCCCGAGTCGTACTGCATGGACATACCCTCGCCGAAGCGGCCGAGCATGCCCATGCCTTGGCTCGCGAGGAAGGGCTGATATTCATTCATCCTTACGATGACCCGGCGGTTATGGCGGGCCAGGGCACGCTTGCTTTGGAGCTGTTGACCGATGTTCCGGACTTGGATGTTTTGGCGATTGCGACGGGGGGCGGCGGCCTGCTGGCCGGGTCGGCGGTGGCGGCGGCCGCGCTGCGGCCGGGGATGCAAGTCTATGGCGTCGAGGTGGAAAACTACGCGCCGCTCGCGCAGCGCCTGGCCGGCCAAGCGGTGGATGTTGGCGGGCCAACTGTCGCCGAAGGCATCGCTGTGCGCGATATCGGCGAGATGCCGCTCGCCATTATCCGCGAGTATGTCAAAGACGTGCTGATTGTTCCGGAGCGGGCGGTCGAGGAAGCAATTGGGCTGCTGGTGGAAGGTGGGAAGGTCGTCGCGGAGGGGGCGGGCGCCGCTGGCCTTGCTGCTATTCTGACCTACCCCGATCTTTTCCGGAACAAGCGGGTCGGGGTGCCGGTCTGCGGCGGGAACATTGATGCACGAATCCTCTCGAATGTGCTGCTGCGCAATCTGCTGCGCGATGGCCGGCTGCTACGGTTGCATATGCAAATACCAGATAGGCCCGGCGTACTTGCAGATATCGCTGGCAGGATCGGGGGCCAGGGCGGCAATATCATCGAGGTCTCGCATCAGCGGCTTTTCGCGGCTTCCTCGGTCCAGGCGGCCGAGCTTGAGGTAATGGTGGAAGCACGCGATCCGATGCATGCGGAGGCCATCATGCAAGCGCTTTCAGACGGGTATGTCGTGCGGAAGGTTTGACCCCCCTTTCGTGATAGCCAAACGTCTGGCGCCGCAATTTCGTGAGCATCGGCCAGGGCATATCCTTCGTAAGGAAACCTAGAGCAGATCGCGAGAAGGTGGAATCGCCGAACGATCCACATCGCGTGAATCTGCTCACAAAACAAAGCTAGAGCGGTTCCACGTGAGTGGAAACCGCTCTAGTAGCTCCAAGGCGCGATTGCCCGCGCCCCATGAAGCGGTTTGGCTTCCGTATCGACAAAGCAATGCCGATCGGGCCATCAAGTACGCCAATGCGGAGTTTAGTGGCGCGCAGGGTGGGGAGCGCACTGGGTGGCGGCGCGTTGAGCGCCCGGAAGTACGCGAGCCCGTAGCCGAGCGTAACGGTCCGGTGGGCGGGACTAGCGCTCGGGCTGCATCCGACTCCAAGATAGCCCCCGAATGCCCAGCCAAAAACAGCCCTTCAGGGTGGTCCTCATGCTTGATGTCCTGTCTAGCCAGCCCAGCACGCGCCCTACACTGACGTATCTGTCGGGCATCCAGGCCCTTGTTCAGCTCCCGATCCTGCAGAAGCATCGTGACCGGGAGGCCGGGGTCAACACGGCCGGGTTCATCTCCGGATATCGCGGATCGCCGCTCGGAAATTTCGACCAGGCTCTCTGGAAAGCGAAAAACCGGCTCGAAGAGAACGACATCCAGTTTCAGCCCGGCGTCAACGAAGAACTGGCTGCGACCGCCATTTGGGGGACCCAACAGGTCAATCTATTCCCCGGCGCCAAATACGACGGGGTCTTCGCCATTTGGTACGGCAAGGGACCCGGCGCCGATCGCAGCATGGATGTGTTCAAGCACGGCAATGCGGCGGGCACATCCCCTCGCGGCGGCGTGTTGGCGATTGTTGGGGATGACCACGGCGCCAAATCATCCACGCTTCCGCACCAGAGCGATCATATCTTCGCCGCGGCCATGATCCCCACACTCAACCCGGCCGGCGTGCAGGATTTTATCGATCTCGGTCTGCATGGCTGGGCGATGTCGCGCTTTTCGGGCTGCTGGGTCGGAATGCGGGCGATTGCCGATACGGTTGAGACCTCGAGTCTTGTGAGCGCCGACCCGCATCGGATCGAGACCCAGTTGCCCGCCGATTTCGTGATGCCGCCGGGCGGCTTGAACATCCGCTGGCCAGACCAGCCACTCGATCAAGAGCTTCGCCTGCAGCGCTATAAAGTG
>JAFAHH010000266.1 GCA_019237355.1 Acetobacteraceae bacterium
TGGAAGCCGAAGACGGCACGACCGGCTTTGCGATCACGACCGCCGGCGAGATCGGTGCCTTCATCGTTGAGAAGCACCTTTCCCGCTTCCTCGAGGGCCGGCCCATCACCGACATCGAGAAAGCCTGGGACCAGATGTATTTCTCGACCCAGTACTATGGCCGGCGTGGGATCGTGGTGAATGCGATATCGGCTGTGGACCTAGCTCTATGGGACCTACTCGGGAAATGGCGCAAGGAGCCGGTCCACGCCCTGCTCGGCGGCCCAGTACGGGAGGAGCTCGTCTTTTATGCGACCGGCGCACGTCCTGATTTGGCCAAGGAAATGGGCTTCGTCGGCGGCAAGCTGCCCCTGCAGCATGGTCCCGCAGAAGGCGAAGAAGGTCTGAAGAAAAATCTTTCGAAACTAGAGCAAATGCGCAGCCGGGTGGGCGATGATTTCTGGCTGATGTATGACTGCTGGATGAGCCTCGACCTCAACTACGCAACCAGGCTGGCTCAAAAAGTGCATCAGTTCGGGTTGAAATGGGTCGAGGAGTGCCTATCGCCGGACGATTACTGGGGTTATGCGGAGCTTCGCCGCAACGTCCCGCGTGGCATGCTGGTCACCACGGGAGAACATGAGGCGACGCGCTGGGGCTTCCGCCTACTGCTTGAAATGGGATGTTGCGACATCATTCAGCCCGACGTGAACTGGTGCGGCGGCATCACCGAGCTTATTAAGATCTCTTCGCTCGCTGATGCACACGGCGTGCTGATGGTGCCGCACGGATCAGGGGTATACAGTTATCATTTCGTGGCAACACGTCACAATAGTCCGTTTACCGAAATCATCATGAGCGCGCCGAAGGCAGACAAAGTACTCCCGGCGTTCTACCCGTTGCTGCTCAACGAGCCGGTTCCTGAGAACGGACGCTTAAAGCTCTCGCTTCTGGACAAGCCCGGCTTTGGGGTCGAGCTTAATCCCGAGTGTAAGCTGCACCGTCCTTACACACACTGATTCTCAAGCTATTACCAGCTCTCGTCAGGGCTGACCGAGTTGGCGCTGCGCGAGTTCACGCTGCGAGCGACGGGGGCTGCCCGATGGGAGCCGGGAGCCCTAATTCGAAAACATGAGTCTTTTCTGCCGGCTACCTACCCCGCATGAGCAATGAAGTTCACCGCCTTTCATGCTCTTGCCGAAGCTACCAACCCCGGTTGGTTAATTCTATTGCCCATCCGTTGGCCTAAACATGGTTCGGCAATGAGCATCAGAGCAAACCGTCCGGCGGGCTCTGCTAATCTCGTTCATGCTGGCCTGGCCTGCGGCCGCATCGATCGCCCGCACCTCGTCTCCAACCGTCGAGCCCTGGGTTGGGATGGTGTAACGTAGGGTACGGAGTAGAGGACCAGCCCGCGCCAACCTGGCTGAGAAATCCGCAACGGCGGCTCGGAAAATGAAAGCTCGCGATGGACCTTGATCCATACGTACAGGATTTACATCCACCCGGGCGTCGGCATCGATGCTGATTGGGTCGCGCTCGCGGAATCATACCAAGGGCCTGAGATTCTGACTCCCGGGATTCCTAAACCCCCGCCGCGTGATTCGATTCCGCAACGCCGATCCGCGGGAACGGAAATGGGGCTTTGGCAATCACGAGGCAGGATCGGATGGCGGCCGATTTGCGGCGGGAAGCCTCACTCACGAAGGACAGCGATGCGGCGCGGCGCATGCCGGATCGATTTGCGCGACCGGCTCGCTGGTGAGTTCGCCGTCTATTATCACCCGCGCACCGTCGGAGAATTGCTTGCCAAGCAGGGATTCTCGCACATTTCGGCGCGCCCCGCGGCTCCGAAGAGGGATTGAACTAAACCGCTCCGGGGTAGAAGCAACGATCTCCAGAGCCAGCTTGAAGGCCTCCCGTCTGCCAGAGTGGTGGGTGCTTGCAATCCACCCCCAGAGACGGGAGACCCCAGAGGGCCGAGATGAGCCCTCTGCGTCGCCGCATGATCGAGGACATGATGGTCCGCAACCTCTCGCCAGCGACGCAACGATCTTACGTGCATGCGGTAGCAAAGTTCAGCCGTTTCTGCAGCCGCTCGCCAGATCACCTCGACTTGGAGGA
>JAFAHH010000287.1 GCA_019237355.1 Acetobacteraceae bacterium
GCGATCGTGCGCCTCGCGCAGGACGAGGGGCGTTACCCGGTCGTGGAAGGTGTCGTCATCAGGTCCACAAAAGAGATGACGCCTCGGCCGGCGCCGAGGACGCGGCCGTCGCGCATTGGCCACCAATACTTGCCGAACGCCATGCTGAGGTTGGTAGAGCTCGGACAGCTCGATGAGGTGAATGACCAAGGGGAACTGATGCCACTAAGCCCGGATGCTGATCGGCGGGTCGTGATGGTAGCGGTGAGGGACTACCTTGACCGGGTACTGGGCCCGAGAGAAAATGCCGGATTCCGACAGTCTCGAGCCGACGCGCGCGAGGTTCGACCCATCTTTGTACACGCCCGAGCAACTCGCCCAGATCGAGCAGACGCTCCGGATGAACGCCGCGACGCAAGCGGAGGCTGAGAACGCCGGCTAATAGGGTCGTAGGCCCACGATTTTCGGAGCGTCGAACCGAAGCGGTGTGGCTGCAGTTTTTGGCGCTGGGGCCGCGCGGCCTACCTTCCTTCCACGCTCGAGGCTGCTGGTGCTCAAGACCCCTTCCGACTCCCGGGAGGGGCCGCTAATCATCGTCACGCCCGGCGCGGAGGTTTTACTTGCGGACAGTTGGGTGCGGGCAGACGAGGATTTCTGCGGCACTTGGTGGGGGCTGATCGGCAGCCTCGACGTCATTTTGTGGACAGTGATTTTCCTGTGGGGGCGTGGTGCGCGCTTTCTGCGCCCTCCGGGAGCGCCGCGTCAAGAAGTGCTATAGGTTCGAGCGCCTGGTCGAGCCGCTGCCGCCACCGATTCACCGGCCGGCCTCCCATAGTCGGGGGATACGTCCCAGTCGCCGCGCGAGCGGCCCAGCCCTTTCGAGATCGCCCATCGTATCAACTCCGCCTCAGCGAGCAGATGCAATGCATCGACGGCTTCGAGGGAGGCGCGTATTCGGAATGACCCAAGAGCTTTGTTCAGGGGGGCCCACAGGCACCGTCGTCAGGCTCGTGACGTCATTCCACTCTTGCTGCGCGCAAACCCGCTGGTCCTCGATGGAGCACTCTAGAGATCCGAGTAGCGCCGCAAGGCCACAAGCGGGCCACTGTCAACGAGCCAGAGTTTCGGCATCGTCGCGCGGATCACTTGAGCAACGTGGGACGGAACGAGATGAGCATAGTGCCGCTCGGTCATCCGAGTGTCGGAATGACCGAGGTTTGCCGCGATCACCGGCAGCGGTGCCCCGGCCTGCAACAGATGCGTTGCATAGGTATGGCGCAGAATGTGGAAGCCCGCCGGCGGATCGATGCCAGCGCGCCGGCAGGCTTCGCGCAAGGGCCGATGTTGGTGCGATCTCCCCCATCGCACACGTCCGGCCGGGTGAATATTGGAGCAGGGCCAGGCTTTCCGACAACGTACTGCTCGAAGAGCGCGATCCCGTCCTCGGTCAACACGACATGATGCAGCCAGCCAGCCTTGCTTGTATGCACGCCGACCGTACCGGCGTCGCGGTCGAAGTCCCGAGCGTGAAAACCGACGTTCTCGCCGTATCGGCAGCCGGTGAGAAGAGCGCACTGAATAAGCGCGGGGAAGCCGGGCCCGCAGGCGTTGACCAGACGCCTCGCTTCCTCGTGGCTCAGGTACCGGATCTTTGGGGCGCTCGCTTCCCGGAATGGCTTCACCCGGCGCCAGGGCGTTGTCGCTCCTCGCACGCCCCTCCCGGAACGTGAGGTCGAGCGCCGCCTTGAGCACGCCCAAGATGCGGTTGGCGGTGGCGCGGCGCCGACGCGTGATAGCAGGATTCTCGATCTCGATTTCCCGAACATTCTGTCGTTTCGCAGTCTTGCGCGTCCGCAGACGGGCGGGCATTTCAGCGGGCGCCGAGGGGACGAGCATTGTTCCCACCCTATTTCCCACCGAACTCTCCGTCACAAGGTGGGACTCAGCGGGATGAAGCGGAACCAAGATAGCTACGAAGCATCTGTTTTTCTGAAATAAACGGTGCGGCGAGGTACATTCCGGGCCAGACGGCAACGCATTACAAAACCGCTGCACTGCCAGTGTGCTAACCCGGCAAATCAATGACTTAGCGGGTGTCGGGACCCTCCAAAGCCCAGTTTTGCTACTTATGTGCTACTTATCACGCCCGGACAGGACCGTACAGCGGGGAACACAACCGGACCACATGTTCATTTTCCGGACTTGCCGGCGCATCGTGATGCTGCCAACGAGAACATCGAAGGTAGCGGAACGGGGCGCAAACGGCGTGGGGCCAATAAAGATCGGCACCAGGCGGGGGCCGGACCGAGCGGATCGAGATCCTGAACGAGTTTATTGTCGTCCGGAACCACGCAACTGGGCTGCTGGGTCGAAGGCGACTGTAGAGCCCGCCCATCATCGCAGTTTGTGGCCCCGTGCTTTATCACCCGTGCCGCTGCACTGCGCTTCGGCGTCAGCGCCGCTTTGGCTTTCGACCATGAACCGGGTGCGTCCCTATGGCGCTGTCCTGTTCGGCCCAGTTAGGAGTTGTTTGAAACTCGAGTATGCGGTGACGCCGACCACCTCGCGCGGGCATGAGCGCATGGCGCGTTGGGCGCGACCCAGCGCAGCTCGGTTCCGCATTGACGTTGTTTCAGAAACATCGGGCAATCGATGGAGGTCAGCCATCAGACGGCTACCCGACCTCCGGAGCGAGCAGCGCAACGTCAGAGATGTGCCAAAAGCCGCCATCGTCGAATTGACGCGGCAATGCCCTTGATATGACGGCTCCCAAATCCAGTTCGTGGACATTTGCGTTCAAATCCCGGCCGCTGTTCGCAACCACGAAGCCATACGCGATGCCACGCAGCCCGCACACGACGGCAGACGACGCACTGGCGGACCGGGCAAGCAGCAGATATGAGACCAAGGCGAGACACGAGCAAAGCGCCAACTTCGAGCCGCGTATTTTGTTCGTCTGCCGCAATGGTGGGTCATTCCGTCGCCTTTCAGCGGAACCTTCGCCTTGACCCGGAATCCAGGCTTCGGCTGCCGTTCATTCTCATCCGTCCGCCACGCCTCGCTCCCATAGAGCAGACTTCCTCACCGGGGGCGCAACGCGGTCGTTTGTCTGCGCGTGGGACGGTCCTTAACGATATAATTTTTATCACCGTAGTTAAAAAGCCATTGCCTTTCCGTCAAAATCGCGTCAAAATACGATAGTTAACATTTGCGCGAGCTTTTTCTCGGTTCTCCGCAGGCTAGGAGGAAGAATTAGGACATTTAACCGCCGCTCGAGAAGCGCGAATAAAGTTAACGAGCTGTTACGTCGGTAAAGCGGACTTATTACGGGATGCCCAGGCGGTAGCCCGGGGGATCTCTTTGCCTTGTAACCAGGGTAAGGATAGGGATGTTAGTGTCGAATGCGGTTGATCCCGCAGGACCGGAGGCAGCCGAAGCCAGGCCGCCGGAGTTTTCACAGCAGATCCAAAACGAAATGCCGTTTCTCCGGCGCGCCGCGCGTCGCTGGCACCGCGATAAAGCCAATGCCGACGACCTTGTCCAGGATGTGCTCGTCCAGGCTCTTGCCAATGCGCACCTCTGGCAGCCAAGTAGCGATCTGCGCGCTTGGCTTTACACGATTATGCGCAACCGATTTCTCGCCGATGTGACAAGATCTAGTCGCTCGGCCTCGATCCTGAAAGAAATTGCCGTCGCCGAACCGACGCCGCATGCGAGTGAACTGCGGTTATTATTGCGCGATCTAGGCGCGGCGCTTCGCCGCCTTCCGAGCAATCAGCGTTCGGCAGTCATTTTGATCGGCATCCAGGAAAAATCATACAACGAGGCGGCGCAGAGGATGGGAATATCAGTCGGTGCAGTGCGCTCCCACTTAGCGCGTGGCCGTGATCGGTTGAGAATGGCCGTGCGCGGCAATCCTACGCGGCCGCCTTTCGCCGCCCGGCCCACTGCCCACACACTCACCGCGATGCCGCAGCGCGTCCTACCGCCTGCCGCGGCAGATGGCGACTGAACGAGGTCTGGGCGGATTAATCAACAGGCGTGCTGTGCTCTGGATACTCGCGTACCTTCCCAGATCGCCAAGCAACTCAGCAGTGCAACAGAGGTGATTGGGAAAGCTTGCAAAATTTTTTTGCGACGAATCCCTCGACAGACAATTGATTCGTCGTCGGGTGTCAGGTTAACGCCGCAAAGGGGGCGGAGCGTATCGTCGAACCATCTCTGACAAGGATCTCTAGATGCGAAATTTGATAAACCGGTTCTGGTCGAACGAAGAAGGAGCGGCCCTCATCGAATATGGCATGCTCGTGGGTCTAATTGCGGTGGTGTGTGTCGTCGCTGTCCAACTGCTGGGCACCCAGATCAACACCGTGTTCACCAATCTCACAAACGTGCTAGGTGGGTTTTTGCCTGCCTAGCAGGCTCGCCTGATCGCTTAACCATACATCCGCCGCCTTGTGCATGCGACAGCGACAGTACTGGAAAATCGATCGTTGTGGCGGTCGCTTCAGGCTGGCTTTTAGGAGCTTGCGGCGTGCAAACTGGGCGGCTCCGCCGCCACTGGGGATTGGATTTGCAGGCGTTTGTTTTATTTTTCGGGGTCTGCCTCTTCACCGCCGTCGCTTATCGCGACATCCGTACGCGGCGCATTCCGAATGAATTCATCGTCGCTATCCTCGCGTTGGCGGCGCTTCGGCTTGCGCTTGCTGGAGATCCGATCGCCGGCCTCTATACCCTTGCAGCGAGCAGTGTCCTCTTCGTCGCGACGTTCTTGCTCTTCTGGCGCGGCCTCCTCGGCGGCGGCGACGTCAAGCTCATTGGGGCGACGGGGCTTCTCGTCGGCTATCACAATCTCTTCGAGTTTTTGTTCGTTATGAGCGTGTCTGGTGCGTTGATCGCCGTGGCGGTTCTCGCACGCAATAGGTTCGGGCTGCGCCGAGCGACGACGCCCGCTCTCGAAGATCAGGAAAAACATGCGCTCCTGACCGTACCTTACGGTGCCGCGATTGCAGTAGCTGCCATAGCATCCCTTCTGCTCCAATATCTCCGCCCGGGGTGAGCCGCAATGCGCGCCAAGACAATTCTGACAGTGCTGTTCCTGATCTCGCTCGCGGTCGCCTCCATCGTCATCCTGCGTGCTTTGCCAATACAGGTCGATGCTAATGCCAACACGGTAAAGGAAGAGATCCTCGTCGCCACCGTGCCGCTGCAGGCGGGCACATTTCTGCGCGCCGAGGATCTGACTTGGTCCCTGATCCCGCGTGCGGCGGAACTCGGAGAGATTGTCCGGCCATCCGAAGCCGCGCGCCGAGCGAAGCCCGAAATCGATGAAGAGACGAAGGCTTCGCTTTATGGGGCAGCTCTGCGTCCGGCCCATACCATTGCGCCCGGCGAGCCGATCCGACGCAGCGGGATCGTTAAGCCGAGCGACCGCGACTTTCTTCAGGTCGTCCTGGCGCCGGGAGCGCGAGCGATCGCCATTCCTGTCATCACCGGGGAGGCAAGTACGGGCCTGTTGTTTCCGGGCGACCGCGTAGACGTGATCCTCACACAGAACTTCAAGGCCGATAACGCCCCGATCACGCGCCGTTCGGTCAGCGAGACGGTGGTCGAGAACCTCCGCGTGCTGACGATAGAAACGCTGGACCCGAAGGCCGGCGGAAGAGCGGCCAATGGCAGTTCCAGCCGTACCGTGACCCTCGAGGTGACGCCCGAGCAGGCAGAGACGATCAATGTCGCCACCGAGCTGGGCAAGCTGTCCCTGACGTTGCGCAGCGTCAACGGGCCAGACGCGGTCACCGCCTCGCTGTCCGGGTCCAACCAAAGGATGGGTGTCAAGCCGACTTGGGCCGGTGACGTATCGCCGGCGCTCGGCGGCGCCGTGCCCGAGAAGGCGATCACTGCCCATCCGCTCGTCGAAGTCATTCACGGCAGCCGTAAGAGCGAGCTGGTGAAGACCGAATGATCGGCATCTAGGTATGAGGGCAGCCCTCAGCCCGCATTGGCGGATGGCCATAGGGACCCAATCGTGAGGAGCGTTTTAGAAGCCCCTGGGCCGATCGAGAAGGCCGCCACTATCAAACAGCCAGCGGGCCGTCCGCCGTTTCTTGCCTTCGTCGGGGACGGCGAGACCGAGACGCTGCTGCGTGAGTGCGTCACACAACTGACGCCGGGAACGGACTCGATCATCCGAGGCGGCATTAGCAGGGCCATCGCCTATCTCGGTCAACATCGCTCGCCCGATATCCTGATCGTTGACATCAGCGGCGTCGAGCTGCCCATATCGCAAGTCCATAAACTGGCAGACGTCTGCGAGCCCGGCGTCGCGGTGATTGCAATCGGCAACCGCAACGAGATCGGCCTCTACCGTGATCTGCTGCATGCTGGTGTCACCGACTATGTCGTCAAGCCGCTAAGCCCGCAGCTGTTTTCCAAGGCTCTGATAAGCGGCCAGGTCCGTGCAGGCGAACCGAGCCCGATCCACAAAAAGCTTGGCGCCCTCGTCGCTTTTGCTGGAGCACGTGGCGGGGTCGGCACGACGACATTGGCAGTCAATACGGCGTGGCATCTCGCAAACCGCCAGACCCGCCGGGTAGCCCTCGTCGATCTTGACCTGCAGAATGGCGACTGCGC
>JAFAHH010000410.1 GCA_019237355.1 Acetobacteraceae bacterium
GTGCCTGGAAAGTCGGCCGGGAGGGCTCCGGCTATCGCGCGGAGGGTGTCGAGACTGCCAGCCGAGCCGCCAATCACGATCACATCGCGGCGCGGCAGGGCTTCGGTTGCATCGGGTGCCACATTCTGTCCCTTCGCGTTCCGAGCAACCCTACCGTCGGAAACTCATCCAGCGGCTTGGGCTCTGATTAACAACGCGGTCTCGACAGCTCCGTTCCGTTAGCTGCCGGGGATTGCGATTACCAAACCGACCCGTTTCTGGCTTGACTTTTTCTCATTTATATGCTTAAATAGCAATGTCTAGGAAGAGCTGCGTGGCATCGGCCTGGGCGGCGCAGCCCCGGATCCCGAAGGCAGGACGAAGACAGCGGCGGATCGCCAAAATAACAGCGGAAACAGCGAGGGCTGGGCCGCCCAGGCCCAGCATTTCTGCGGAAAAGACGATGACGCCCGCTGATAATTCGGTGGAAAAACAGCGAAAACAGCAAAGGGTCTCAGTTTTTTCGCAATGCCCGGATATCGCGGGCGCTGACCGGAGAACCGGAATGGTTTATAAGGCTGGCCATGAAGCACCTCCTCCTGTTTCTCATTTTTGGTATCCTTCCTGTCATGGCCCAGGCGCAGCCGGCGCCGGGCGGGCCGCCCGCGGTCGGGGTCGTGCGCGCGGAAAAGCAGCAGATCACTCAGTCCAACGAATTCGTCGGGCGCATCCAGTCGATCGGCCGGGTGTCGCTGGTGGCACGGGTGAGTGCGTTTCTCGAAAAGCGGGAGTTTGTCGAAGGCCAGGAGGTCAAAAAAGGCGATCTCCTCTATCTGCTTGAGCAGCCGCCTTATCAGGCCCAGGTCGATTTCAACAAGGCCAATGTCGCCCAGCTCGAGGCGCAGCATACGTTTGCTGCGCAGCAGTTGGCGCGCGCGGAGTACCTGTTGAAAACCCCTGCGGGCCGGGCATAACGCAGGTCAGGCGGGCGAGCCCGCAGTCCTCCGGCGGCCCTTTGATCTGGATCAGTGTGAAGCGAGTAAACATATCTGACGCTCTGCCTGGTATTGCTGCTGCTCCGAAGGAAGGCATATGGCACCGGCCATTCACCCCGTTCCCACCACTCGACGGAGGTAGTCATGATCGCACGACACGCCATTCAGATCGCCGCGCTGGCGATTTGCGTCGGGGCGGCCGCATTGCCGACCGCGCGAGCGGCGGAACCGGCTGAGCCGCTCAAGCCGGCGATCAGCGAGGGAGCCGCTGCCGCCGTCTCGCAAATGGGCAACACGCTCCTGGCCAAGGAATTCTCGTTCACGGCAAAAACCATCCGGGTTTACCTGGATCAATCAGGGCAGCCGCTTCACATCTTCCATACCTTAAGAGTGGTCGTGCGCCGTCCCGACCGGCTCGCCGTCCAGTCTACCGGCGATGACGGCTCGCACGATCTGTTCTACGATGGCAAGTCGGTGTCGATCTTCTTCCCCGACAGCAAAGAGTACGCGGTGATTGGCGCACCGGGCGACATCGCATCGGCTCTCGACGAGGTTGTGGGCAAGCTCGTCATCGATTTTCCGCTGGTCGACTTTTTTAGCAATTCTCCGGACAAATCGTTTCTGAGCGGGGTTACCGCGGGCTGGCAAGTGGGGACAGCCAAAGTTGGCGGCGTTGAGTGCCGGCATCTGTTTTTCTCGCAGAGGGGCGGCATTGATCTGGAATTGTGGGTCGAGAAGAACGACGCGGCGATACCGCATCGTTTGATCGCCACCTACCGGTTGCTCCCCGGGCAACCGGATTTCATCGCAGAATTCACGAACTGGGATGCCGCCGTGAACCCGTCCGACGCCGAGTTCACGTTCCAACCGCCCGCCGACGCGACAAAGATCGAACTGGGTCAAGCCGCTGCGCCGGGAGAGCCGAGGAGCAACTGATGAAACATCTGACATTGACCTTCGCCGGTCTCCTCACATTGGCGGCCGCAGCCTCGGACGCATTCGCCTTTGGCCCGCCTGGTCCGCCGATCGGCGGTCCCCCACCGGGGCCCCCGATGGGCGGCGGCCTCCCCAGTCTCCCGATGGGCGGCGGCCCACCCGGCCTCCCGATGGGTGGCGGCGGCCCACCCGGCCTCCCGATGGGTGGCGGCCTGCCGGCGCCCCCGTTTGGTGGCGGTATGCCACGTCCCCCGACCGGCGGCGGCGGACCCGGCGGCAATATCGCGGCAGGTCCCGCGGGAAATTTCTCCGGGAATTTCGCGGCCCGCGGTCCCGCGGGAAATGTCGCCGGCTCTGGCAATAACTTCGGAGGCAACTCCATCAACAACTATGGTGGCGGAAGATCTGGCGGCGAATATGGTCGCGGATACTACGGGAACGGATACTACGGCGGCTACGGCCGCGGAGCCTACTACTGGGGCGCGTATGCCGCCGGCGCCGCTACCGGAGCGGCAGCCGCCTCAAGCGACAGGTCGTCAACGACATATAACTATTATACGTCGCCGTATTATTACAATACGTGCTGGGATGCTTATAACCGGCGCTACTACTCCTCGCCTGTTCAATGTCCAGACGCTACGCAATGATGTACGCTTCAACGCGGCGTCATCGACCTCGATTTACGAACGCGTCGCGGCTATGATTAGCGGCGTGTTTTGGTGCCTGCGCCGGCCCTCGAGAGATCTATGCATACCGGGCCATCGGGCCGTGTTCCTGCCACCAAAATCGGGGCACTGCATCGGAAGAATTTCGAGGCCGAACATGAGTCTTCTGCCCCTGCTGCTCATCCTTTCCGTCCTTGCACTTCCGGCCCAGGCCCAGCCAGCGCCGGGCGGGCCGCCGGCGGTCGGTGTTGTGCGCGCCGAGAAGCAGCAGATCACCCAGTCCAACGAATTTGTCGGGCGCATCCAGTCGATCGGGCGTGTCTCACTCGTCGCCCGCGTAACCGCGTTCCTCGAAAAACGAGAGTTTGTCGAGGGCCAGGAGGTCAAGAAGGGCGACCTGCTTTATCTGCTCGAACAGCCGCCCTATCAGGCGCAGGTCGATTACAATAAGGCCAATGTCGCGCAACTCGAGGCCCAGCACACCTTTGCCGCGCAACAGCTCGCGCGCGCGGAATACCTGCTCAAAACTCCTGCCGGCCAGCAACAGAACGTCGATCAGACGATCTCAAATGAACGCGCGTTGGCGGCGCAGGTTGCATCCGCCAAGGCGCAACTGGAAACGGCCGAGATCAA
>JAFAHH010000741.1 GCA_019237355.1 Acetobacteraceae bacterium
TGGTACTGGATATCCGGGTAGCGGGCGCCGGCGCGGCTGCGAATGAAACCGCAGGTTTCGAAATGACTGGTGGCGCCAAGCCCATCGTGCAACAGCAGCCAGCGGGCGCCGATCATCGTCTTGGCCACTGGATTCATGATGCGGTATAGCGTGACGGGCTGCGTGCACTCGTGCTGGAAATAGAATTCCAGATGGTCCTGAAGATTCTCGCCCACGCCGGGCGTGTCCTGCACGATCTGAATACCGTATCGCGTCAGTTCTTCCGCCGGACCAATACCCGAAAGCTTCAGAATTTGCGGCGACTTGATCGGGCCGGCCGAAAGGATCACCTCCCGCCCACGCGCGACATGCTCCGCACTTCCGCGCCGGTAGCGCACCCCAGTCGCACGGCGTCCCTCGAACATCACGGACGTTACCAGTGCATGCGTGATGACCGAGAGGTTCGGCCGTTTCAGGGCGGGTTTCAAATAGGCGTTTGATGTGCTCCATCGGCGGCCGTGGCGGACGGTCATCTCCAGCCGGCCAAACCCCTCCTGCTGGAAGCCGTTATAATCCGGAGTGGCCGGATAGCCGGCCTGCTCTGCAGCCCGCAGCCAAGCGTGATGTAGCGGATTCTCCAACAAACCGTATCGCGTCGCGAGACGACCGTTGCCACCCCGATACTCGTTGCCGCCCTCCTCGCGAGCCTCGGCGCGCTGGAAATAGGGAAGGACATGGCGATAGCCCCAGCCAGAGGCGCCTTGCGCCTCCCACCGGTCAAAGTCGAACGAATTGCCGCGTACGTAGACCATACCATTGATCGAGGACGACCCGCCCAGCACTTTTCCCCGCGGCGTGCGGAGGCGCCGGCCTTCGAGATGTGGTTCTGGCTCGGTCTCGAATCCCCAGTCATATTTTGGCATATTCATCGGGATCGACAGCGCGCTCGGCATCTGGATGAGCATCGATTTGTCCGAACCGCCAAACTCCAGGACCAGCACAGTGCTCCGACCGTTCTCGGTAAGTCGGTCGGCCAGCACGCATCCGGCCGAGCCAGCACCTATGATGATGAAGTCGACTTCCATAAATGAGATGCCTCAATACCTACAAGCGCGACGTGGACGTTCTTGAGCTGTGGAAATCAATCGATAGCTGCGCGACGGTTCTCACGGCTGAGGCCCGACATCTCATGTTAGCCCCTTTGCTGGATGGGGTACCGATGACAGCCCGAGCACGGCGGCACCTTATCCAGCTCGGCCAAGCGACGCGAGTGCATCCCGTTCCGACCCGTCGCAGGCCACGGAGGCCCGCGCCCCGCTTGCCGAGTCTTGATATCTACAGAGGTGGCTTGAAAATAATCGCCGAGGGCACACGGGGGTGGAAATGACCCTCGGCAGATCTCAGGGCTACTCATTGGGCGAGGGTGCATGCAAGTGATGACCTTTCCCTTGAAAACCTGGACCTCGCCCTCCAAGGCGGTGGGGGCGCACGGCGCCTTCGTGTGGGAAGTGACCGATCGATTGCTTGAAGACGGTCGATTGGGAATCGAGGGGATCAGCACTACCAGCGCCGGTGCAATGAATGTCACACTGCCATCCATTTTCTAACCCAGACGCTTCCGCCGGTTATGCTCAATCCGTAGATGGGTCTCACCCCTCCTGAGCCCGGTGTCCTCGAGAGTGAAGGATCATGCCGCGGACCGCATAGCGGCCGACCGAATGTGCGCAGATCCGGTCATCGGAGCCGCATGTTGAATGGGCTCGAGCCTCGGATCCGCTTGACGAAGAACCGCCCCATGTGAGGTCATACTCCGGCAAGAACGGAAGGACTTAAGGAAGCACGTGCCCAAGCAGATACGTCTCAATGCGTTCGATATGAACTGCGTGGTGCACCAGTCGCCCGGGTTGTGGACGCATCCGCGCGACCAGTCGGACACCTACAACACGCTCGGCTACTGGACCGAACAGGCGAAGCTGCTGGAACGGGGATTGTTCGACGCGCTGTTCCTAGCAGACGTGCTGGGCGTCTATGACGTTTATCGCCATTCCCCCCGCACGGCGCTCGAGCTCGGCATCCAGGTCCCTGTGAACGATCCGCTAATGGTGATCCCGGCGATAGCGATGGTCACCGAGAATCTGTGTTTCGGCGTCACCTGCACGCTGTCCTACGAGCATCCATACCCGTTCGCACGCCGGATGAGCACGCTCGATCACCTCACGAAGGGTCGGATCGGCTGGAACATCGTCACTGGCTATCTGGAAAGTGCCGCCAAGGGCATGGGCTTCCAGCGTCAGACCGCGCACGACGAACGCTACGACATCGCCGACGAATACATGGAGGTGGTCTACAAGCTGTGGGAGGGGAGTTGGGAGGACGGTGCCGTATTGCGCGACCGCGTCAGCGGGCGCTTCGCCGATCCAGACCGTATCCATCGCATCACGCACGACGGACGCTATTTCCGCATGGAGGCGATCCATCTGTGCGAGCCCTCGCCGCAGCGGACGCCGCTGCTGTATCAGGCCGGTGCATCGAAGCGCGGGCGGGATTTTGCCGCTCGACACGCCGAAT
>JAFAHH010000725.1 GCA_019237355.1 Acetobacteraceae bacterium
CGTGCTCCACCACCTACGCGACCCGGATATCGGCCTTCGGTCGCTGCGCAGCGTCCTTGCACCCAACGGCGCTATGCACCTGATGGTGTATGCGCCATACGGACGTGCCGGCATCTACATGATCCAGGAATACTGCCGCCTGCTCGGTGTCGGCACCACGGAGGCGGAGCTGCGGGACCTCAGCACGATGCTCGGTGTGCTGTCTGCCGACCATCCGATCGCCGACGTAGTCAGGCGGGCGAAGGATTTCAGAAATCCGGACGCCCTCGCCGACGCACTGCTCCATCCGCAAGATCGTGCCTATACCGTGCCGCAACTCTATGCCTGGCTCGAACGGTGCGGCCTATCGTTCGGGCGCTGGTTCGAGCAAGCGCCCTATCTCCCGCAATGCGGGGCAGTGGCCAGGATGCCACATGCCGCACGTCTTGCCTCGCTTCCGGCGTCATCGAAGCACGCCGCCGTCGAGCTGTTGCGTGGGACCATGACTAGGCACTCCTTCATCGCCTATCGCGACGATCACCTCGGCGAGTGCCAGCCGATCACATTCGAGGGTGATGCGTGGCGGGGCTACGTTCCTGTGCGGCTGCCATGGACTCTCTGCGTCCGGGACCGGGTGCCCGCCGGCTCAGTAGCGGTCCTAATCAATCGGGCCCATACCTATCCTGACCTCGCCCTCCCCATAGACTCGGCTCAGGAGCGGGTCTTCGCCGCAATCGACGGCAACCGCTCGATCACTGAGATCCTGCGGGGCGCCGCAGGCGCGGATGACGATGAGCTGGCGCGCAGGTTTATCGAGCAGCTCTGGGAGTACGATCAGATCGTGTTCGACGCGACCAGCTCGCACTAACTTTGGGTTCAGGACTAAACGGTTGCGGGTGGATAACCCGAAGAATAGCTCTGGCACACGGTAGGAGGACCACGTGTTCTGGCCTCCGCTGCTCTTCATGCTGCCGCCGGCGAGCTTGCTGCATGAAGGGCTGATAGAAGCTGGGCCGAGACGGGTAACTGTGACCGGAAGACGTCCGATGATGGCGGCGAGTCCGGTCGAAAGGGCCACCGAGAACGTCACTGCGGGCGAGACGAGGTGACGATGGAGAAGGCTCTGGCCGAATCGATTTCTGGGCCTGCGCGATTGCGTTCGCGATCCTGATGGCATGGGCGGATCTTTGCCTTTACACCGAAATGATACGAAGAGCCGGGTCCAGACGCTTTTGGAGAGAAATGGAACATCCAGGTGACCGTCGCCCCGGTGATTCCTAAGCTGATCAAGGGCGACCTCCTACAGTGAATGAATGAGAGTAGGGCAATCAGTGAAAGAGGTGTGGGATTGAAAAAGCACATTCGTCGAAGCGGAGCGATCCTGATACTGGTATTTATGATGCTCGCTGTGGCGGCGTCCGGTAACCCATCATATCTTTGGTAAAGATGCTGAGGTTCGACGTGCCGATATCGTCGCCCCAGATGATTAGGATGTTCGGATTCTTCCCCGTCGCCATTGGCTTTCTCCTCGTTAATACAACTTTCAGCTTCAAGTGTCCCTGAATAGTGTTAGCAGGAGATGAAGAAAAGTCTCCTTTGTGGTTACGCGGTGAGGGTGAAGAGACGGCGAGCGTTAGCCGCTGCTGCCGCACCTATGGCCTCAATTGCTACATCTCGCAGGCGGGCGAGGACGTCGAGGGTGCGCAGCACGTAGGCCGGTTCGTTGCGCTGGCCGCGATAGGGCTCAGGCGCGAGATACGGGGCGTCGGTTTCGACCATTACTCGCTCGGTGGGAACGAGCAGAGCGGCTTCGCGCACCTGAGCGGCATTGCGGAACGTCAGTATTCCAGAAAAAGAGATATGAAAGCCGAGCGCCAGAAATACGCGCGCCGATGTGATATTGCCAGTGAAACAATGAATCACCCCGCCACGCGGCGGCATCCCGGTTTCCCGTACAATCGCGGCGAGGCGCTCTTCGGCGTCGCGGCAATGAATCACGATAGGCTTACCGACTTCCATCGCCAACGCCAAATGGCGCCGCAATGAGTCCTCCTGGGCCTGCTGCGGGGAATGCATGTAATGGAAATCGAGGCCGCTTTCGCCGATCGCGACCACCCTGGGTGAAGCAGCCAGTTCGCGCAATTCTGCAATCCGCGCTTCGCTGCAGGCAC
>JAFAHH010001011.1 GCA_019237355.1 Acetobacteraceae bacterium
GGCGATGGTACGGTGCGATTCGTTCCGCTTGCCGCTAACCAGGATTGGCGGGAATTGCCGGCCCATGCGGGCAGCGTGCTTGCCATTGCTCCCGGCCCACAACCTGCGTTCATCACCGGCGGCGATGACGGCAAGCTGCGCCGTATCGGGCTCGATGGTGCGGTTTCCGACCTTGCCGCTTTTGGCTCGAAATGGGTCGAATACGTTGCAAGCTACACCGGCAGCTCTGGCCTGATTGCTTGCTCAGCCGGAAAGTTTGTACATCTCTTTAGCCGTGCTGGCGAGAAGCTGAAACAATGGGAGCACCCCTCCACAGTGACGGGCCTGGTTTTCGACCCTAAGGGTAAGCGCGTGGCGGTCTCGCACTACAACGGTGCGACCCTTTGGTTTGTGGTCGCCAAAACCGATTCGCCCCGGCGGCTGGAATGGAAGGGGAGCCATACTGCAATCGCGATTCACCCCGATGGCGACGTGGTCGTGACCGCGATGCAAGAGAATGCACTCCATGGCTGGCGGCTGTCCGATGGCCAGCATATGCGCATGACGGGCTACCCGGCCAAAACCCAGTCCCTCTCGTTCTCGCGCAACGGCAAATGGCTGGCGACGAGCGGCGCTGACGCGATCGTGCTCTGGCCCTTTTTCGGGGGAGGACCAATGGGCAAGGCGCCCACCGAGCTTGCGGGCGGAGACGGCGTGCAATGCACAAGGGTCGCCTGCCATCCCTCGCAGGACACTTGCGCGGCCGGGTTCGCCGATGGGCTGATCGTCTTGACCGACATCAACTCGGGCCGGGTGTTGCCGGTCGCCGCACCCGGCCGGGGCTCGGTTTCGGCCCTGGCCTGGAGCCCGGATGGCACGCATCTCGCGCTTGGCACGGAAGAGGGCTTCGCCGCCGTGGTCGATTTCTCCAAACGAGGATAACTCTCCGATGCCGTTCAAAGTACCGGTCGGGCCGCCGCAGATCGCGATCCACCAAGGCCAAACCGTGTTGATCACCCGGCATGATGGCCAGATCGATTGGCCGAGCGATAAGGGGCTTTATTTCCGCGACACGCGCGTCATCAGTGCCTGGAGGATATACGCGAATGGCAAAGAATGGGAATTATTGAACGGCGGCGCCATTACGTATTATGCCGAGCGTATTTTCCTGACCAACCCAGAAATCGCGACCGAAACCGGTTCTATCGCCAGACACTCGCTTGGCCTCGTGATAAGCCGTGCCGTAGGCGGCGGGATTCACGAAGATTTCGACATTACAAACTACAATCAGGAGCGGATTCAGTTCAACCTCGAAATTGCGATGCGCTGCGACTTTGCCGATATTTTCGAGGTCAAGTCAGGCCACATTGTCCGCCGAGGCCGCATCACGACAAGCTGGAACCCCGGGCGGCAGGTGCTCAAAGCGAAATACGTCAATCGGGATTTTCAGCGGACAGTGAGGGTGACTGCACGGGGCGCCGAAGCGGTCTACGCCAATGGCCGGATCAGCTTCGACATTGTGCTCGAGCCGGGAGCAACCTGGCATTGTTGCGTGCTGTATGAGCTACACAATGGGGTCGAATACTTTCCCGCGCCGGATGTCTGCGTGCAGCATCATGCCGAATCGGAGCTCGCGCAAACTCTTGAGGACTGGAAAGCGCGCGTCGCTAAGATCCGCACCAGCAATGAGGAGTTCTATCGGTTCTACACCCAGGCCATAGAGGATATGGCGGCGCTGCGCCTACCCATGGCAGAGACCGACCACATGGAATTCATGCCCGCAGCGGGGCTGCCATGGTTCGTGGCGCCATTTGGCCGCGACAGCCTTATCGTGTCGCTGCAGAATTTCTTCATTTACCCGGAGTTCGCGCGCGCAACCCTGAAAGTGCTCGGGCGATTTCAAGCGCGAGAGGATGATCCTTACCGGGATGCTGAGCCGGGTAAGATTATGCATGAGTTGCGCTATGGCGAGCTCGCCCATTTCAAGAAGATCCCGCATACCCCCTATTATGGTACAGCCGACGCCACAATACTTTGGCTGATTACGTTGCACGCTGCCTGGCACTCGACCGGCGATCGGAGGCTGCTGGAGCAACATCTCGACACTGCCGAGCGCTGCTTGCACTGGATCGAGCACCACGGGGATCGCGACGGCGATGGTTTCCAGGAATACGAAACGCGCTCGCCTGTGGGGTACAAAAACCAAGGCTGGAAGGATGCCGGGGACGCGATTGTCTACCCCGACGGATCGCAGGTAAAGACCCCGATCGCGCTATGCGAGCTGCAGGGCTATGTGCATCTAGCCTGGCTTCGGATGGCCGAGGTCTACGATGGCCTCAATAAGCCCGAGCAAGCCCGAGCCCTTCGCCAAAAGGCCGCGCGCCTTTACGAAAGGTTTAATGAGGTGTTCTGGGATGACGCGGCCGGGTTCTATGCCCTTGCCCTGGATGGCGACAAGAAGAAGGTGATGACAATCGCCTCCAATCCGGGCCACCTTTTGCTGGCCGGCATCGTTCCCCCGGATCGGGCTCGCGCCGTCGCCGACCGGCTATTCCAGGACGATATGTGGACGCAATGGGGCATCCGCACTCTTTCCTCCAAGAACCCGGCGTATGATCCCTATGAGTACCAGCGCGGCTCGATTTGGCCGCATGATAACGGCATTATCGCCCTCGGATTCAAGCGCTATGGCTTCCACCGGGAAGCCAACCGGGTCGCGCGCGCGATCAGCGGGGCGGCAAGCCATTTCCTTTCAAATCAAGTTCCTGAGCTCTACGCCGGAATCAACTCGCCTTTCCCGGTCCAATATCTTGGAGCCAATGTGCCGCAGGCCTGGGCGGCGGGCTCGGCCTTCATGATGCTGC
>JAFAHH010000022.1 GCA_019237355.1 Acetobacteraceae bacterium
TGCTCGGAAAGATCGGCGGCCGGGATAATCGCCTGCGCAAGACTGACATTGTAATTGGGTATGAAAACGAGCCGAAGCAGGCCGCGAATTTCTGGATCGCGATTGATCACGCGGGCCACGTCATGCGCCAGCTTGATGATTAATTTGGCCTGGTGGTAATCAGCGGCCGCCTTGCCGGCCAAGATCTTGACGCGCGGCGTCCAGTCTTTGGCCGGGTTGGCCTTGATCGCCTGATACAATCCGATGGTTTCCAGAATGTTCAGGAGCTGGCGTTTGTATTCGTGAATGCGCTTGATCTGTATGTCGAACAGCGCATCCGGATCGATTTTGATATCGAGCCTATCCGCAACGAGCGCCGCGAGCGCAACTTTGCTCTCCCGCCGCTGCGCCGCAAATTGTTCCTGGAACGCGCGGTCATCGGCGGACCGGACCGCATCGCGCAGCGCCTCGGAGTCCTCAAGCAGCCGTGGCCCGAGCGCATCCACGAGGAGTTGGCTGAGCCGGGGATTGGTTTGGTGCAGCCAGCGCCGGAATGAAATCCCGTTCGTCTGGTTCACAATCCGCCCTGGAAATACCGCGTGCAGGTCGCGGAAGACCGTGCTGCGCATAAGATCCGTATGCAAGGCGGATACGCCATTCACCTTATGGGACCCAATGAAGGCAAGATGGCCCATCCGGACGTGGCGCTCCCCATGCTCTTCGATCATCGAGACGGAAGCGAGCATCCGCGGCTCGTGGCTCCGGGAGAGGCTGCCCAGAAATCTGGCATTCAGCTCGTAGATCAACTGCATATGGCGCGGCAGCAGGCGCTCGAGAAGCGGAACCGGCCAGCTCTCGAGTGCCTCGGGAAGCAGCGTGTGGTTGGTATACGAGATCGACTGCTGGGTGATCCGGGCAGCCGTCCCCCAATCGAGCCCGTGATCGTCCAGCAATAGGCGCATGAGCTCCGCAACCGCCAGCGCCGGATGCGTGTCATTGAGCTGGATCGCGGCATGTTTCGGCAAGTCCTGGAGATCACAATTGCTGCCAAGGTATCGGTGCAGCAGATCCTGCAATGAAGCAGAGGTGAAGAAGAACTCTTGCCGCAGCCGAAGCTCCTTACCGGCTTCCGTTGCGGTACTGGGATAAAGCACCTTACAGAGAGCCTCGGCCCTGATACGCTCGGATAACGCCCCCGCGTAATCCCCCCGATTGAACGCATCCAGACGCAAAAGCTTGCCGGGCCGGGCATTCCATAAACGCAGCGTATTGACATGCCGGCCGCGCCAGCCAACCACAGGTGTATCATGCGCGACCGCCTCAACCACCTCCGCCGGGCGCCAGCGGTAACGATGCGATCCGTCGGCGGCGCGCACGGCCTCTACGTGGCCGCCGAAACCGACCGGGTAGGCGGTATCATGCTGGACCAGCTCCCAAGGATTGCCGCGCGCCAGCCACTTTTCCGCCTCGCCGTGCTGCCAGCCATCGGCGATCTTCTGATCGAATAACCCATGCTCATAGCGGATCCCATAGCCATAGGCTGGGATGCCGAGCGTGGCCATGCTCTCCATGAAGCAGGCAGCCAACCGGCCGAGGCCGCCATTGCCGAGCGCGGCATCCGGCTCAGCGCTTGTGACCCGCTCGAAATCTGCGCCAAGCGTCTGTAGCGCCGACCGGACAGCGTCGGTAATGCCAAGATTATGCAGCGTGTCCTTAAACAGGCGCCCGATCAGGAATTCCATAGAGAGATAGCAGACATGCTTCCGGCCGGGTAATGCAGCTTGTGCGCGCGAGGATAGCCAGCGCGGAACGATCTGCGAGCGGATCGCCATTACGGTTGCCGCGAGCCAATCGTGATCGGTCGCCTTGTCTGGGCTAGTTCCAGTATAGCACATGAGCGCCGAGAGAATCTGTTCGCGCAAAGCATCGATGCTGACGTTCAGTTCGGGCGTCCTGATATTTACCATCGCGATTCGCGCTCGCTCCTGCACTAAAAACAGATGAAGGTGGGAAAACCCAGAGGCAATCTAAGTCCATCGGGTTAACGAAAGTAGCACGAATTGACTCGATTCAATGGACGGCCGATAAGACCTATCCGAGACGCTGAGCGGATCCCCACGCATATTGCGCGAGGCTACGGAACTTGGCTCCCGCCTCTATACCGCGCGCATGCGCGGCAATGCCATCGAGGGCCCGGCGATATACCCCAGCGGCAATAGCGGCCCAGCGAAATAGGGAAAAGACAATGAAAAATTCAAGTTCCGGCAGGCCGGCAAGGCCGCTTCGGCGACAATAACTTGCCACGTATTCTTGCTCGGCCGGAATTCCCGGCGCATCGAGCCCGCTTATTCCGCTGACCTCTGGCGGCAGCCGCCACGGCAGACAGTTATACGCCAAATCAGCGAGAGGATGCCCCAGGGTCGCGAGTTCCCAATCGAGCACCGCCAGAACCCGCGGCTCAGACGGATGGAACAGCAGGTTGCCGAGGCGGTAATCGCCATGTGCGATGGCGGTCACCTCCTGGGTCGGCATATGCGCCGGCAACCACTGCATCAGCCGATCCATCTCCGGCACTTCTTCGGTCCGGCTCGCCGCGTACTGGCGGGACCAGCGATCGATCTGGCGCCTCACATAACCTTCCGGCTTGCCGAACCCCGCCAGACCTACCGCGCGATACTCCACTTTGTGCAGCGCGGCAAGCACACGATTCATTTCATCGTACATCGCGCCCCGCTGCGCGAGCGGCACCTCCGTGAGCAGCAGATCGGTGAAGACCCGGCCGTCAATGAAATCCATGACGTAGAAGCTGGTCCCGATCACGCTTTCGTCGGTGCAAAGCAGCCGCACCTTCGGCACCGGCACGTCGGTGACCGCCAGCGCCTCCATGGCGGCATATTCCCGCTCCACGGCATGGGCCGAGGGCAAAAGCTTACCGGGGGGCTTCTTTCGCAGGACGTACCGCGCATCGGGGGTGCGCAGGAAGAAGGTCGGGTTGGACTGGCCACCCTGGAACTGAAGGATCTCGCAAGGCTCGCGGAACCCCCGGAGGTGCTCACGCAGGTAGCGGACGAGGGCCGCCTCATCGAAGCGATGGTTTGGCAGGACGGGAACCAGGACAGGTCCGCCGCTCATTGGCGCGTCCTCGGGGCTATTCTTCCGACAGCGGCGCCCCGGCCGTCACCCCGCCATCGATCACGAAGGTTTGGCCGGTCGTGAAATTGCCGGCCGGGGCGGCGAGGAACACGGCAGCGCCGGCGATGTCGTCGGGCTCGCCGATCCGCCGCAGCGGCGTTTCTCTCTCCCGCTTACGCGCAATCTCCGGGTTCTCCCAAAGGGCGCGGGCGAAATCGGTCCGGATCAAACCGGGAGCAATGCAGTTCGCGCGAATCCCTTTATGGCCCCATTCGATTGCGAGGTTGCGGGCGAGCTGCATGTCCGCCGCCTTGGAAATGGCATACGCCCCCAAAACCGCCGAGCCGCGCAGCCCGGCGATCGACGAAATGATGATTACCGACCCGCCGCCCCGCTCGACCATATGTGGGATCACCATATTGCACAGCCAGAAATTGCTGCGCACGTTCGATCCCATAATCTTATCGAAGGCCTCATCCGGGATACCGGCGGCCGGGCCGAAATAGGGATTGCTCGCGGCATTGCACACCAGGATATCGACCCCGCCCCAGTGCTGCAGCGTTTGACCGACCAACGCCGCCAGATCATCCTTGAGTGAGATATTGCATGGGATCACGCAGGCTTCTCCGCCCCGATCGGTGATCTCCCTCGCCACTGCCTCGCATGCATCCGCCTTGCGGCTTGAAATCACGACCCGAGCACCATGCTCGGCCAGCCGCTCGGCGATGGCCCGGCCGATACCCTTGGACGAGCCGGTAATAATGGCAACTTTGCCCGTTAGATCAAAAAGGGACATGCCCGGCCTCACACGTTGCGCCGCTCGGGGCGGTACTTGTTCAGCTCCAGCCTCCCAAGCTGATTCCGGTGTACCTCGTCCGGCCCGTCCGCAAGCCGCAGGATCCGCGCGTATTTGTACATGTGAGGGAGATCGAAATCCTCGGTCACGCCGGCTGCACCATGGGCTTGAATGGCCCAGTCGACGACCTGGCACGCCATGTTGGGCACAGCGACCTTGATCTCAGCGATCTCGCGCCTTGCTTCCTTGTTGCCCACCGTATCCATCCGCCAGGCCGCGTGCAGTACGAGCAAGCGGGCCTGATCGATCATGATCCGCATGTTGGCGATGCGCTCGATCGTGACGCCTTGCTCGGCCAGCGGCTTACCAAAGGGCTTTCGTTCGAGCGAACGCTTGCAAGTCATTTCCAATGCCCGCTCAGCGAAACCGATCGCCCGCATGCAGTGGTGAATCCGGCCCGGCCCGAGCCGGCCTTGCGCGATCTCGAATCCCCTTCCCTCGCCAAGCAAGATGTTGCTTACCGGCACCCGCACATTTTCAAACAATACCTCTGCATGTCCGTGCGGCGCGTCGTCGAACCCAAAAACCGGCAGCATCCGTTTGATATGCACGCCCAGCGTATCCCGCGGCACCAGAATCATCGACTGTTGGCGATGCTTATCGGGGTTTGCCGGATCGGTTTTGCCCATCACGATAAAGATCTTGCACCGCGGATCCCCGGCGCCCGAGCTCCACCATTTGCGGCCGTTGATAACGTACTCATCCCTTTGGCGCTCAATACGGCACTGGATATTCGTCGCGTCCGAGGACGCCACATCCGGCTCCGTCATGGCAAAGCAAGACCGGATCTTGCCCTCGAGCAGCGGCTCCAGCCACTCACGCTTCTGCTCCTCGCTGCCGTAACGCTCGAGCGTCTCCATGTTCCCTGTATCGGGCGCGGAGCAATTAAACACCTCGCTTGCCCATTCTACGCGGCCCATGATTTCCGCGAGCGGCGCGTATTCCAGGTTGGTCAAGCCAGCCCCCCGGGAGCTCTCGGGCAGAAAGAGGTTCCACAAGCGGGCAGCTTTGGCTTTCTCCTTCAATTCTTCAATAATAGGCACCGGCTGCCACCGGTCGGAGGCTTTGCGAAGCTGCTCGTCGTGAACGGCTTCGTTGGGATATACATACTCGTCCATAAACGCTAGCAGCTTAGCCCGCAGCGCATTGACCTTCTCCGAGTATGCGAAATCCATGCCCTTCCTCCCTTTGCCGCGGAGTATGCGCCCGTCCGGCGAACCGTCAACCGGGTGCTAGAGCGCGATGGCTCGAGGCGGACTCGGGTTCCCAGTTCGCGAGCGCCGGGGCCATTCTGCGTGCAAAACGGGACCGGAATTGGGGTCCCGATCGTCGGAAAGCCTGAATCGCGCTCTAAAAGCCAAAACCCTAGAGCACGATGACTTCGACCTGAAGTCATCATGCTCAGGACCCGCCAGGCAGGCAATAAAATATCGGAACCCAAAGGCTTACCCGCATGGTGGCCATAGCCTGTTGGGCCTCCGCCGCATGGCAGGCAGATGACACACGGCTTCGGGACCGCTTTTATAGTGACATGGATCACCCTCTTTCAGCCGATCCGCCCGCCTCTGGAGCCGAGGCCGAAGAACAAAGCTTGCGAAGCAACACGGCGGGCCCCGTGATTACATTCAGCCCGGCCCGGCAAACCGTTCCGCTCGTGTTCGCCTCACCGCATTCCGGGCGCGCCTACCCCGCCGATTTCGTTGCTGCTGCCCGGCTCGATCCGCTAACGTTACGGCGCAGCGAAGATGGCTTCGTCGATGAGCTGTTTGCCGCCGCGCCGCATTTCGGCGCCCCCTTGATTGCGGCGACCTTCCCCCGTGCTTACTGCGACCCAAACCGCGAGCCCTGGGAACTCGACCCGGCCATGTTCGAAGAGCCCCTGCCCGTTTGGGTGAACACGAAAAGCCCACGGGTGGGCGCCGGGCTTGGAACCATCGCGCGCATTGTCTCCTCCGGCGAGACGATCTACCGCAAAAAATTACGCTTTGCTGAGGCGGAGCGGCGGGTCCGGCAGTTTTGGGAGCCCTACCACGACCAGCTCAGCCGGCTCGTGGAAAACACAAAGATGGAATTTGGCGCTTGCCTTTTGATCGATTGTCATTCTATGCCGTGTTCTGGTTATCCCAAAACCAGCAGCACGCGGAGTTTGGCGGAATTTGTGCTCGGCGACGTCCACGGCACGACGTGTTGCGGCTATGCCACAGATTTCGTGGAGCGCGCCCTGGCTGGAATGGGCTATGTTGTTCGGCGCAACGACCCCTATGCAGGAGGGTACGTCACCCGCCACTACGGCCGGCCCCGGGAAGGCCTGCACGCCCTACAAATCGAGATCGCCCGCTCACTCTATATGGATGAGGCCCGAATCGAGCGTAGCCCCGATTTCGCCGCCTTGCACCACGATGTAACCCGCCTCATCGCCAGCCTGGCGCGGGCAGCCGCCGCGCTCATCGGAGGGCGAATTCCCAACAGATCTTAGAAAAAAGGCGGCGCTTTCGCGCCGCCAAGTTTAGGGAGGAAACGTCCAAGAAGCAGCAGCGCGGCAAACCGCGTTGCTGCTGCGCACAACATATGCCGCCCCTAACGGGACGGCAAGTAACATTTTGCATCGCAGCAATACAGGACCAAAGGACGGGAATAGGCCTTGCGCGCGCGCAATCCAGAACCGCGAAACGGCTTAGCAACACCTTGCCCAGTATTTCAGCCCCGTATGAGCCGCCTCCCTTTTCTTCTTCCCTTTCCGATCCTGGCGGGTCTCGCCATCCCCGCCCTGGCCCAACCTTATGGCGCGCGCCAGTTACTCACTGCCGCGACCCCCGGGCTGCAACTTCAGGGCGCCCAATCGCCGGGTATCCAGTGCCGGGCCGCGGTGCGGGCCGCCGAACGCGCTTCCTCGATCCCGGAGCATTTGCTGGCCGCGATCAGCCGGGTTGAAAGCGGGCGGCGCGATCCGCAAACCGGGGGCTGGAATCCATGGCCCTGGACCATCAATGCCGAGGGCCAAGGGTTCTTCTATGACACGAAGGCCCAGGCAGTGGCGGCCGTGCGAGCGCTGCAGGCGAAAGGGGTTCAGTCAATCGATGTCGGCTGCATGCAGATTAATCTCATGCACCACCCCAAAGCGTTTGCGAGCCTCGAGGAAGCGTTCGACCCGATGGCCAACGCCGCGTACGGAGCGCGTTTCCTTGCGCAACTCTACGGCCAAACCGGTACTTGGGAGAAGGCGGCGGCCTATTATCATTCGGTGACACCAGGGCTCGCGGACGAGTATCAGAAAAGGGTGCTCGCGGTTTGGCCGGAGGAAAAGGATGCCCAGGGCCGGGCAGCCGGCCGTGGAGCTCCGTTAGCGCCGGCTTTCTCAGCGCGCACCCAGCTTGCCACCGCCTGGGCCTCAACGATAACCCCCACTGCGACCACCCGAGTGGCCGCATACGTGCCGCCGAGCACCGCGGAAAACATTCGCATTATCCCGCTTCACTCTGGCGGCGGTCCCGTCGCTATGGGACGCAGCTTGGAGTCCTACCGGGCTGCGCCTATCGCCATCGCGTCAGGCACTATTCGCCGCTGGTAGCAGAGTTGCTTGCCTTTGCAGGAGGCGTGGCCAAGACATGCTGACTTCGGTCGAAGCCAGCACGGTCTACGTTTGTTTTGACCCGCGACTTGCTTCAGCGCTCGAGCTGTTTTCCGGTCGCCCACTCCCATGCGCGCACGATCATCCTTATCCCGGGCAACCATACGACGTCGGTTTCGATCGGCGCATCGGTCAGAACGCGCAAATCCTGCACCGCTCCGCCCACATCGCGCGTGAGGAAAACCACCCGGGTGGCTCCGGCTTTGGAGAGCAGCTTTTCCACAGTCGCATTTTTGGCCGGGTCGCAAATGCGAACCGCCAGCACGAGATCGCCACAACGCCCAGCAGTATCACGTATGTCATGGCGCAGGCGGTCGTAACGGCGCGCAAGCACCTCTACCGCGAAGCCGGAAGTTACTCCGGCCACGATCGCCGCGATGATGGTCAAGGCCCATGAATCCGAGAAGAACGCCACAACGGCACAAGCGACCAGAGCCGCGGTGGCGGCCACCAAGCTTGTTTGTAAGGTGCGTATCTGCCGCCGGTCGTCGTCGGTTTCCGGCGCATCCGCCCCCGTATCGGGTCCCTCTTCCTCGATGCTTCCAGATTTGAAATGTGGCAGGCTGAGGTCGGACCGGTCAAACCCCGCCATGCCAAGCTCCGCGATTGCACTCTCCATCGAGTCGCAGTCGCGGAAATAGGCGATCACCTCGTTGACCTTGGCGCCGAGTGCAGGGCCGGTAACGGGCGCTGGGGGTGCTGAGGCACCGGCCGGGGCCGGCACGGTCGTGGTTTCGCTCATGGTTCCTCCTGGCGGCCTTCATCGTAAGCGATGCTTAGGGTCTTAACGTCTCGAATCGGGGCCTCTATTCCCGCGGCTGCGGCAGGCCCGCGGCGGCTCTTCTTGAGGGCTAGAGTAGCACGATGGAGCGATGCTGCGGCAAGGGCCGGCGCTGGCTTAGCCGCTGCTCGCGCGCCTTGTCCTAGGAGCGGCGATCGATCCGGCCGTGCTTAGGACGACTGCAGGCAACGCGTGCGAAGCAGATTCGGCCCGCTCATGCGCGTCATAGAGAAAATGCCGCCAACGATCGGGGCCGACGGCCTGCATCGCCGCGGCGACATCCTCCTCAAATACGGAATACCACTGAATATGGCGAAGGAGATGACGCCCGAACAAAGGACGGTGATTGCAAAGGCAATAGTCAAAGCCGAAGCAAATCGCGTCCATACATCGACCAAAGCCCTGGCGCTGTTAGGAAGCAAGCAGCGTGGCCCAGGCCGAACAGCAGCAGCAAGGGCCGAGAGTCGGATTTTAGTTCGGGAGGAGGCGACCAGCGGGCTTCGCGTATGGCCCCTTGCCGCCTTCTGCCAAGTACCGAACGCGGTCGCCCACATGAAGGCGCTCGAAATTTTCTTTTGGCATGCAAACGGCGATTTTCTGGTCATCATCGAGCATGAGAATCGCATGACTGAGCGCCGGGAGCAGGCGCACGACATGACCCTGGATCGACTCATCCATGTTTTACCCTCCTTCACTCGCGGCGGAAGCGCTGAGTGTCCAGCGCTGTTGCCGCAAGCAAATACTCTCTATTCCGTCTAACCGCTGTGAGGAGGGCCACATTCCGGGCGTTACGCGTTCGTCATGCGTCTGCATCTTCTGAACAGCCGTTGGGCTAAGGCCCGATGGCTGCAGGGATCCGCGAGCGAGAGGCGTAGGTCACTTCTCTACCTGGAGCTTCCTTGCGCTATCCAGTGGAGCAGAGAGCGGGTAAGTGGTACCGATATACCTTTAGAAGTATTACGCGAGCCACACGCGCCGATCCGCTTGCGCCCACCCGGCCCGCGCCGCTAACCATCGAACCCGGCGAATTGGAGGAAAGGCATGAGGTATAGGGTTGCAGTCGTAGGCGCTACGGGAGCGGTCGGGCGCGAAATGCTGAAGATCCTGGCCGAGCGCCGTTTCCCCGCCGCAGAAGTAGCCGCCGTCGCCTCCGGCCGCTCCGCCGGCGCCGAGGTGTCGTTCGGCGAAAAGGCCCGTGCTGAAAGTGTGCCCGCTCGATAGCTTCGACTTCAAAGGCTGGGATATCGGCCTGTTCAGCCCCGGCGCGGCCGTATCGGCCGTGCACGCCCCGCGCGCCGCGGCGGCCGGGTGCGTGGTGATCGACAACACCAGCCAGTTCCGCATGGGTGGTGATTGCCGGCGGGGATGGCACGCTCAATGCTGCGGCGCCAGGTCTGATCGCGGCCGGCCTGCCGCTCGGCATCATTCCGCTAGGAACGGCGAACGATCTGGCGCGCACCCTAAATATCCCTCTCGATCCAACCGAAGCAGCTCGGGTTTCAGCTCAAGGCCGACGCCGGCGCATCGATCTCGGGGAAGTCAACGGCCATCCGTTCTCCAATGTCGCGAGCATCGGTTTCGGCGTTGATCTCACACGGGCGCTAACCCGCGACTCCAAGCGCCGTTTCGGCGTGCTGGGTTATGCGATTGCCGGGCTGCGGGCGTTGGAGCGGCTCGATCCATTTCGCGCCGAAATTATCCATGGCGGCGAGACCTATGTGTCGCGAAGGGTGCATGTCGCGGTGGGCAATGGCCGGCACTATGGCGGCGGAATGACAATTGCGGAGAACGCGAGAATCGATGATGGCCGGCTCGACGTGTACAGCCTGGAAGTCGCGAGCTTCTGGCGCTTGCTTCGGCTTTTGCCAGCGCTTCGGAGCGGCCGTAACCAGCATTGGGCAGAGATCCGCACCTTGGCCGGGGAGGAGATCGAAATCCATACCCATCACCCCCGGTCAGTAAATACGGATGGGGAAATAAGGACGCGCACCCCGGCTTATTTCCGTGTGCTCCGGGGCGCGCTCGAGGTGTTTACACCATAAACTGTGGGAATAAGGTTCGTTGGTTTCGACGGAATTCATTGTGTTGCTGATCGTGGCGGGAGCGATTTGTGTGCTCGCGTCACGGTTGTTTCTCTGGGCTGTTTTGCGCCTCGCATGCCGAAGCGGGTTCAGGTCCGGCCATCGGCTCAGGACCGCGATGTTAGCAGGCGGCGCTATTTTGTTGATGGCCGCCATGGCGATGGCGGTCTCCCAGAATGAGGCGATCATCCGGTTTGATTCCGCGATGTCTGAGCTCTTGGCGCCCTACCGCGCACCCTGGCTCTTACGCATCTTTCTTTGGCTTACTGCGCTCGGCGCTGGGGCAGCGCTCGCCGGCATGGTGCGGGCTGCGACGGGTTTCCTGTGGGCGGGGCTACGTTCGTGGCTGATTGCGCCGCTTTGGACGAGCTTCGCCGGCGCCGAAGTGACGACTTGGAGCGCCAAATACCTGATCGGGCGGACCCGGCCGGTGCCGCTGGCTGGTATGCCCGACGTACTCTCACCATCGTTTCCAAGCGCCCACACTAGCGGAACGATTGCTGCGATTGCTTCATTGCCTACACGGTCGCGCGGGATTTACCCAATTTACGGCAGCGGTTCGAAATCTGCTTTTGGAGCGCTGTGCTGATTGGCTTGGTTGGTTGCAGTAGGATCTTTCTTGGCGCTCACTTCCTCAGTGATGTTGTTGCAGGTTTCCTTGTCGGCGGGGCTTGGTTACTCCTCGGTATTATTCTTGCCGAATCGCGAGGAATACGAGCTGACCGCGAAACTATCTGATTATGCATTCGCACAGAGCGTTATTGCGCTTGATCCTTTTTACGGCGAGTGCCAAGATCGGAGCGAATAAAGTCGATCCGGGCCCCTCTGGCGGGGACGCTGGCGAATGCCGGCCAACTCCGCGATGTCGGATCACTGGCGTTATGGGCGCCGTGGTTGATCGATTGGCCCCCCCCAATTCCCTCACGATCGGCCAGCCCTGTTGCGCCACGCTGCAACCAGAGGAGCATAAGCGCGTGTCGATCTATATACCCCACACCCGCGTGTCGATCTATATACCCCACACCCGGAGAAATGTCCGGACGCGGAGCAAAAAAGATCCTCGGCGGGTCACGATTTCGCGGGTGAAAACTCCAAGCCCGATCCTTGCGGCCGGCATATTAGCCGCTAGCGCGATTACGGCCTGCGCCGATGGAATTGTTCAGCCCGTTGAGCGCCGCGCTCTCCTGGCTTTCCTGCGGGAGTGGGATTTGTTGATGTGGATGGGACGAAACCGTGTGCTCAATGAATTCGATTGCCGCACGATGCACATACAATCCGGCTCGCCGACCGAGCCGACCGAAGCAATCGAGGATCTCCGCGTTCTGGCGGGCAAAGTTCAGGCTTCGCTGGTTGCGACGGCTGCGGTGCAGGTCGCCCTCGCCGATGGGATTGCTTGTAAGCGCGAGCTAAGAGTGCTGGGTCTCATTCGCGACCGGCTCGGGTTGGCCAACCCTGCAATATCAGATCATCGCACCTGAAGAGGACGCCTGGGTAATCGCGGTTAGATCCGTAGTTCCCGGCGCACTCCTTGGTGCTCACCCCAATCGTCTTGCCCGGGAGTGCCCATGCCGGAGCTTTCATCCGAAGCGCACGATCATCGTCACCATCTCGACCGGCTTCTCAACCGCCTTCCCCGGACGGTGCGTCGCCGGGTCGATTGGATACTGGAGCCAGACGCGATCTGGTTCCGAATCCCGCTAGGGGTGGTGCTAACGATGAAAGCAACCGTTCCAGTCGCAACCGAAAGCGCAGATGAGCAGCAGGGCTATCGGCGCTGCTGCTGGGAGGGGCTGCAATCGTTGGGCCGGGCGCGTCTGTGGGTACGGGGCACCGTGAAGGCGGCCGACCAAAAGGTCGGGAAAAAGCCTGCCTTGAGTGAGGCGGACTTCAACACCCGCGTGCAGAAAACGGCATAGCCACAATCGACCTCTTGCACACGAACCCGTGATGTGCTGACATCACGAAGCCGTGATTCAGGAGGTGGGACGTGGAACTCGCTCTCAACAGCTCAGTCCTGGATAGGGTCGTACTGGCCATCGAGCAGACCACCTGTAATGAAGAGTTCGGGATTACCTCGGCAACCCGGCTCGCCGATTTGCATCTTGGCAGGTTCGGGCGAGCAAAACTCGCTCTTTCCCTTGAAGAAGTTTGCGACATTGAACTCCCGGATCAGGTGCTGAAGCGGTTTTCGACCATCGGGGACATCGTTGAATATCTGAACAGATATTATTTACCCGATGTCGAATTGTCCCAGCACGCCGCGGCTTAGCCCGAAGTTGCCCCGCAAACGGCGCTGTTCGAGGCAT
>JAFAHH010000054.1 GCA_019237355.1 Acetobacteraceae bacterium
CTGAAGGCGGATGGCGCCCGCATCGCGGCTTATGGTGCCGCCGCCAAGGGTGCGACATTGATCAACTATGTCGGGGTAGGGACAGACTTGATCGACTTCGTCGTCGACCGGAACGTGCACAAGCATGGCCGCTATATGCCCGGCCAGAAGATCGAGATCCTGCCGCCTGAAGCGCTGCTCGAGCGCAAGCCCGATTACGTGCTGGTGTTGGCGTGGAATTTCATCGACGAAATCGCGGCGCAACAGCGCGCCTATCTTGAAGGCGGCGGCCGCTTCATCATTCCTGTGCCGAAACCGCACATCTACACCCCGCCTGCTCAGGAAGGAACGTCGGTATGAGCGACACGTTGGAAGAGCCAGCGGTGGACACCGGTAACGCCATTCGCACCTGTCCTGCGTGCGGGCAGGGCAGAATGACTGTGTTCCACCAAGTCGCCCGCACGCCGACGAACAGCTGCATCTTGTGGGATGCGCCGGAAGAAGCAAAGGCGGCCAGCACCGGGGAAGTGAAGCTCGGCTTCTGCGGTTCGTGCGGATTCATCTGCAATACGGCGTTCCGGCCGGAAATCGTCGAGTATTCCGCGCGCTATGAGGAGACCCAGGGCTTCTCAGGCACCTTCAACGCATTTCACCATGCGCTGGCGATGCGCCTGATCGAGAAGCATGATCTGCATGGTAAGACTGTGCTCGAAATCGGCTGCGGAAAGGGTGAATTTCTGATGCTCCTTTCGGAGCTGGGTGGAAATCGCTGTATCGGCATCGATCCGGGTGTGCGCCCCGAGAGGCTTACGGGAAATGCGGCCGAGCGCATCACACTGATCCCGGATTTCTACTCCGAAAAATATTCAGATTACGATGTCGATTTCGTCGCCTGCAAGATGACACTCGAGCACATCATCGAGCCGTTCGATTTCGTCGCGAAGGTGCGCAAGGGCCTGGGGCACCGCACGGAAACGCTCGTCTTCTTCCAGGTTCCGGAAATGTTGCGCATTCTCCGCGACTGCGCCTTCGAGGATATCTATTACGAACACTGCTCCTATTTCACGGCGGGCTCGCTCTCAAGGCTGTTTGCTGCAGCGGGTTTTCGCGCGCTCGATCTGAGGAGCGAGTATGGCGAGCAATACCTGACAATCGAGGCGTACCCGAATCCTGCCGGCGCTGCGCCGGTGGAGCCGTCGACAGCGGATATGGATGAGTTGCGCGAGCTGGTCGGCAGCTTTCCAGCGCGCATGGCGGTCAAGATGCAGACCTGGCGCGAAAGGCTGGAAGGCTGGCGGCGGGAAGGCAAGCGCGTCGTGATCTGGGGTTCGGGCTCGAAGGCGGTATCATTCCTCACTTCGTTCGGTTCCTATGGCGACGTCAGCCACGCAGTCGACATCAATCCTTACCGTCAGGGTGCCTTCGTCCCGGTGACGGCGCAGCCGATCGTCGCGCCGAGGAATCTGCAAGCGATCAACCCCGACGTTATTATCGTCATGAACGCAATCTACGAGCCCGAGATTCGCAAGTCCCTCGCTGATATGGGCCTCGCGCCCGAGGTCTTCTCACTATGAGCGCCGCGGCAGAGGCCTGCGGAATCGCGGCGCCGTCGCACCGAGGTGTTGCCATGTCCGTTCGTGTCACTCTCGCCATGCCAGTCTACAATGGGGAACGGTATATCGAGGAGGCGATTCGGTCGATCCTTGCCCAGGAATTTACCGATTTTGAGCTGATCATTACGGATAACGCATCGACCGATCGAACCGAGGACATCTGCCGCCGGTTCGCCGCCACCGATTCGCGCGTTCGCTATGTGCGAAACGAGCGCAATCTCGGCGCCGCGCGGAATTACAATCGGGGTTTTGAGCTGGCCAATGGCGAATACCTCAAGTGGTGCGCGCATGACGATTTGATCAGCCCCAATTGCATCGGCGAGCTTGCGCGCGCTCTGGATGAGAATCCGAAGGCGGTTCTTGCCTTCCCGAACACGGAATGCATCGATGAGTCCGGTGCTCCCATTCCATTGCTTGGAGAGCATCAGCTGCCGGAAACGGTGGGCCTTGCGCCGGCACAGCGTTTCATGATCGCCCTCCTTCAGGGAGGAATGATGTACAGCATGTTCGGAATGTTCCGCGTGGACATGCTTCGCAAGACACTATTGCACGCTCCCTATTACAGCTCGGATCGGGCGTTGCTCGCAGAGACGGCACTCCTGGGGGAGTTTGTTCGGGTGCCGGGTGCAATCTTCTATAACCGCGAGCACGGCACGCGCTCGATCAATGTGAACGACAAGATGGCGCGCGCACTTTGGCAGAACGGGGCTCCCGCAAAGGCCCGGGCTATGGAGCACTGGAACCTGCTCCGCCATCTGTTTGCCATCGCTGGCCGGCACCCGGATGCCGCCTCCCCGCCATTGGTTCGTCTGCATCTGGTCGGCTATGCGATGCGCCCGATTCAGATCGGGCGTTATACAATGGAGTTCCTCGGACTGGTTACGCCAGGCGGACCCACCCAAGTGCGCAGCTTCGTTCTGAGGGCTGCCGCTGCGCTGCGGCCTCGGGCCAAGACTGCTTCCAACCCCCACACGGAACCCTCACATTAGCGGTTATTAGAAGATTGCCTCCACCCATGCGACGCATCGAAACGGGTCCGGCCACTCAGCCCCGCAGCGGTGCAATTGATTTCGCACGACGCCCAAGCCCGATAAGAATGCCTGCAGCCACTCGCTCCACCCCGTCGGGCCGCCCCGCCGCATTCCACAGCGCCACAGCTGCCAGCGCGTAGATGAGCATTCCTATAGTGCCGAGCCCGCCTATGTAAGCGACCAGGGCGCCCCGACCGGTCGGCGTCGGAATGGCGGCGGTCAGAAAGGTAAGTACCACAGCGAGGGCGAAACTGGCGATAATGGGCGAAACTAGATTTGCAAGCTGATCTCGGATGCGGAGCTTGAGTAGAGAGCGCACCAGAAACATCGAGATGGCGGCCGAAACGAGGAGGGACAAAAGCCGGGCTCCAATGACGCCAGGGATGCCGATCGAGAGATAGCCCACGATGACCATGGGCACGTAAAGCGCGAGCTCCGTCCCAGTGCGCACGGCAAGAGCGCCTGTCCTGTTCAGCGCGATGCATAAGGGCGCAAGCGTCTGGATTGGCAATCCGGGGAGGCTGGCTAGGGCAAGAAAGGTGAGCCACTGAGCGGCGTCCTTCCATCCGTCTCCCAGAAGCAGGGTGATGATCGCATTCGAGAGAAGTGCGATTATGACGATGTGGGGCGCCATAACGAGGCAGACGGCTCGAGTCGACTTTTGGAACGCCGCAGCAAGCGAGTTTCGTGCATGGCTGATCGCTAGGGCCGCCGAAAAAGGTCTGATGATAGGGCCGCCAATGACTTGGAATGGTAGGTTGGCAACATTCCCCGCCATGTAGAAGCGTCCCAGCGTCTCGTTCGAGACAAGCCGGCCGAGGAACAGCTTATCGAATTGCCACAACAGGGCCGAGAAGAACTGGGTCGATGTCATTCCGCCGACGAAGTGGTAGAAGAAGCGCCGTTCGCTCAATCGCAGGCGGGGAAGATACGGTGCAAAGAAGTAAGAGCCCGCCGCGCTCACAAACCACGGAGTGACGGTGGCGACCGCGATCGCCCAATAGCTCCTGGTGGTGGCTGCGACGGCGACCGCGGCCACAAGCGAGATGGCCTTGCCACCCACCCAAAGCCAGAAATCCGGACGACCGTCCAGCCGGCGGCTATAGAGAGCC
>JAFAHH010000274.1 GCA_019237355.1 Acetobacteraceae bacterium
TCAGTGCTTCTTCCAGGGCGGCAACACTACATTGGCGAATGCGCTCGGCGTGGCGCGCTCGAACCTTGCCGAGCAAGCGGCTGCCGTGCCAAGCGAGGAGCGCCGGGGCCCCAAGCCACAGCCCGAGTCAGAGCTGCTGGCCATCAAGGAGATCATCGCGGCGATGCCCACCTACGGCTATCGCCGGGTGCATGCGCTGGCAGCAGCCTCGATACTTTACTAAACGGCCTTCATTGGTCCGAACGCTCTCTTTAGATAATAGCTGAAGCCCGGTATTCAACACTAATCCGCCTGTGTTGGATTAGATAAACTCGAACCATGTTTGCGTTTATGATTCTCAACTCGCCGCAGTAATGTTTCGATCTTCTTCGTTGACTCTTGATCGACAGCTAATTCTGCAGCCAGAGCATTTAGGAGTAAAACCTCATGCGTGCGACGATGGCAGCCTTTCGGTCTTGGCGGTAATGACAAGCCCGGGCTACCACCGAGTGCCTCGGTGGCTTTCCGAGCACGCCGGACTGCACGGGCGAGTTCATCGTCCCACATAGAACTGTGCGCAAGGTGATGACAACGACGACAGCGAAACACATCACCAGATGCGTGGAGCTTCGAAGCTAGCCGGCTGCACCCAGGACATTCGAAATATGCCTGTGAGCCACCTAGATTACGACGAACGCGGACGATATGGATGATCTGGGATCCATCGCCGTCATGGCTTATATTAAGGTGGTTCTCCTCGGCGCGAAGTGTAATGGCACCGGTCAGCTCGCCATTTACAGTCCATTGCCAGGCACCACTCCAACCAGGTTGAAGGCACCCAGCCCTGTATAGCCTATTTACACAAAGTGTAAGGTGGTGCTCCACTCGTCCGCGGCCATACCCCCCTTTGCGCCCCGGCCCCAATTCCCAGGATGCCGAGGCCAATCTCCTATGCCCCGCGCGTGCTCGTGACCGACAAGCTGAAGAGCTACAGCGCGGCCAAGCCCGAGATCATGCCCAGCGTTGAACACCGGCAAAGTCGTTATCTGAATAACAGAGCGGAAGTTTCACATCAGCCTACGCGGCGACGAGAGCGACAGATGCAGCGCTTCAAATCTGCCCGGCAAGCACAATGTTTCTTGTCCGCTCACAGCCGCATCCATAATCTCTTTCAACTCCGCCGCCATCGCGTTCCTGCAACCGAATATCGCATCGCCCGCAATTGCGCTTTCACCATGTGGCGTGAGGCGGTTGGAATCGCGCCCGCCATTTGATCCGGCAACGGACGGAAAGATGTCCCGTTTGCCCTTCGCTCAACAACCTGACAACGCCTAGTCCGGGAGTAACGGCCCAACTCTCATGGATGCGGCCGAATCGCAAGACGCTGCGGTGCCCTGCTCGGGACCGGAGGATCAGTTAGATCTCGAGACCTCCTGACCACCAGACGTGGGATTCGGCGAGCAGACTACGGATTTGACCGGCGGAACGGCCTATCTGTCGCGAAGCGAAACACCGTCTCGGAATGGAACGTCTGCCCAGGCTTCAGTTCGGTCGTAGGGAACTGCGGCTTGTTTGGGCTATCCGGAAAATTCTGGGTCTCGAGGGCAAAGCCGTCGGTTTGGCGATATGTTCTGCCAGCTGAGCCAACATGCGAGCCGTCCAAAAAATTGCTCGTGTAAACCTGAACGCCAGGTTCCGTCGTATAACAATCCAGCACCCGGCCGGAACGCGGCTCATAGGCGCGAGCGGCGAAAGAGAGCGCACCTAGAGATGGTTTGTTCAGCACCCAGTTATGGTCGTAGCCGTGCGCATACACGAGTGGCTGAAACGAGCTACGCAGCCGAGCGCCGATCGAAGTGGCTGTGCGGAAGTCCATCGGAGTACCGTTAACCGGCGAAAGTTCGCCGGTCGGGATCAGAGTCGCGTCCGTCGGCGTGAAACGATCGGCGTTGATGGTGAGGATCTGGTCCTCAACCGTGCCCGAGCCGTTGCCGGCAAGATTGAAATAGGAGTGGTTCGTTAGGTTCAGCACCGTGTCTTTGTCGGTCCGCGCCTCGTAAGTGATTCGGAGCGCGTCGTCATTGGTCAGCGTGTAGGTAACGCGGACCGTAAGTGTCCCGGGGAATCCCTCCTGTCCATCCGGGCTGGTCAGGGTAAGGGTAGCGCCTACGCCATCATTGCTCCTAAGCGGCTCGACCCGCCAGACCTGCTTATCAAAGCCTACATTTCCACCGTGGAGAAAATTAGGTCCATTATTGGCGGCCAGCTTATATTCGTGGCCATCTAACGTGAAGCGGGCCTGGCCAATGCGGTTGGCGTAGCGTCCGATCAGTGCGCCGAAATAGATGCTCGCGCCGTTGGTCTTATATTCTTCAAGGGTGCGGAAGCCGAGGACGACATTCGCAAGCTGGCCCTGGCGATCGGGTACATCAATCTCGGTTATTATCCCCCCATAGCTTAGAAACTTGACAACCATGCCGTGATCATTGGTAAGGGTATAGATCTCGACCTGCTCGCCATCTTTCGTCGTGCCGTAGGCACCGTGGTCGAGCTTCGCGGCACGGCCGCGGGTGGTCGCCAAAGCCAGGGCGGTGCCCAGCCATGGAGCAAGCGACCACATGCTGCTGTCGATTGGCATTGCCTCCCCCCTCGGTTTGTTATCCTAGAGCGCTTTCACCCCAGACTGTAAAGGGCGAAAGCGCTCTAGCCCTTTGTTCTGTAGAGCAGATTTACGCGCGTCCGCACGCTCCGCTCTCCCGCGATCTACTCTAGCAGCTTGCTGAAAAACTGGAAACAGCGCACCTCCCGACATGGCGCGGATAAAACTTATGCGATTGTTTGAAGCTGTTCGCTCCTCCACTCCGGGAGTTTTTCATTCCCTCAGGCTGCAGTCCGGGTCATCTCGACAGACTCCTCCAATCAGCTTCGGAATCCGGATCAGATTGTAACCAATCAGATTGAGCATGAAATCCCCGGCCACCCGGCAAATGCCGCGATGCTTGGTCTTCCGCATCGTCCCGTGCTCTTTACCCCAGCCGTAGATGCACTCGAGCATTGCCCGGCGCGTCTGCGACATTCGATAACCCGCATGCCGCGTCGTGCGGCCGTCGACGGCACTGCGGCGGCGTTTGCCGGTCTTGGTCATGGCATCATTTTGCGCGCTACGTGCGGCGTCACGCCGGCCTCGCGCAATGTGGCGACGTGCTCGGCGCAGTCATAAGCCTTGTGTTCGCCTGCCGTGATGCGATGCCCGATTTGCTCGCGCAGCCCACCCAGCATTTCTTCCGAAGCGCTCCGTTCCGCCGTACCGCTGGCCTCGGTGACCATGCCAGCCACCGCCAGGCCATGCCGGTTCTCCATCACCGCGTGGCCCATGTAAGACAGCTTCGCCTCGCTCCCGTTCGACTTGCGATAAAGCCGGCAATCCGGGTCAGTGGTGCTGGCGCACCGCGAGGTTACATAGCCAAATATCTCGAGTAAATTTGGTTGCGGCGGAATCACCGGTGATCCGGTGCATTCAACCGGTATCGGTTCTCCGGCTGGCCGGAAACCTCCGTTTCCAGCGCGAACAGGCTGCCCGCAAGTCGGTCGCCGCTTCGAGCATGAAGGCTGGCAGACGTGATGAACAGCGTTCGAAGTTCCGGGCCCCCGAAAGTGCACGTGGTCGGGTTTAGTACAGGCATTTCGATAACCCGGTCCACTGATCCATCGGGCGCCAGTCGCACCACACATCCGCCGCCGAACCGGCAGTTCCACAGGTAACCGTCTGCATCAATCGCGGATCCATCCGGGAAGCCCCGGTCGAAGCCGGCGAAGAAGGTGCGCGGCTGTCCAATCCGGCCAGTCTCAAAGTCGTGCTCCCAAATCACGTTCGCCAGTGTGTCCGCAAAATAGAAGCGGCTGTGATCGGGGCTCCAGCAAAGGGTATTGCAAATGCCAATCTCACCGGCACATACGCTGACCGCGCCATCCGCGGCAATTCGATACAGCGAGCCAAGCCCAGGCCCGACTTCGCCCTCTTCACCATCCGGACCGACATTGTTCTTCATGGAGCCGACCCAGAAATTGCCCACCGGGTCTGGCCGGCCATCGTTCAAGCGCACCTCGGGCCAGCCCGGAAGGCGGAAGCCGTGCTCACGCCGCGCATCGGTGCGCGGGTTCCAAAAGATGAGTCCGGACCCGAGCGCTACCAGAATCAATCCCGACCGATCGGTCAGCCCCAAGGCCACTACGGGCTCCTCGAACAGCCAGGATCGGGTACTGCCTGTACCCGTATCATAGCGGTGGATCAGGAAGCGATTGATATCGGTCCAGTAGACGGCGGCTTCTTCTGCCGCCCACACGACTCCCTCGCCGCAGCGGTCGCCCGCCGGCACGACGCAAACCGGGCCGCTCATCACGCAATCGCGCCGGCCTGGTGGAGAACGGCCAGCGTTTCTTGAAGCTTCGGCATGCCGGCGCCAAATCTGTTCATGCGCTTCTCCGCCTTGGCCGGTCGTTTCAAGAGGACCAGTTCATCCGAAAATCGTTGTACAGCGTCAGTCCGCCGCACGCATAGATCGTCTGGCCGGTGATGTAGGATGCTTCGTCGCTAGCGAGAAAGGCGAAGATCGGAGCGAGCTCGGCGGCGCTGGCAGCGCGCCCCATAGGTATGTGCGCCTCTACGGCCCGCCTGCGCTCGGGGTCCTCGGTCCAGACCCGGTTTATATCTGTGACCGTTGCACCCGGCGCCACCGCGTTCACCCTGATGCCGCGATCGGCGAATTCGAGAGCCAGCGTCCGTGTGAGGTTGCGAAGACCGCCCTTGGACAGGGAATAGGCGATGTAGCCGGGCTTCGGGATCTGCTCGTGAACGCTGGACGTGTTAATCACCACTCCAGCGCCGGGGCGCGACAGGAAATGGCGCACTGCCTCACGCGCGCACCGTGCCGCTCCGAGCAAATTAACCGTCAGGATGCGCTCCAGATCGGCGTCATCGAACGTATCTCCTGGTGTCTCCCGCTGGATTCCAGCGTTGTTGACGAGGATATCCAGCCGGCCGAAAGCGCGCGTTACGCTTTCCAGCAAAGCGGCGCAGTCGTTTGCATTGCCGATATCGGCGACCTCGAGACGGTGGGCAAGTCTGCCGTGGCCTGCGGCCAAGGACGCGGATTCCAGCGCCGACAGGGCGTCGGCCGCAGCTACGGCGTCGCCCGTATAATTGATCGCCACCGTCGCGCCCTCGGTCGCGAAGCGTTCGGCAACGGCACGTCCGATACCCCGGGAGGCACCGGTAACCAGGGCGAACCGGCCGCCGAGCCGGGCGATCGTCATGACCGACCGGGCAAGCCGCCAT
>JAFAHH010000527.1 GCA_019237355.1 Acetobacteraceae bacterium
TTGAAGGAGGTCAAAAAAGACCCACCTACCATTCGCGCACCATGACGATCACGACGCACCGCACGTACTGTGCCACCCGCGCCGTTGAGAGCGAGTCCACGCCACCTATTTCACTATCGGGCCTCACAAAAACGACACCGGATCGACATCCACATCAACGCGCCCCCCGCGTGTTACGGGCACTTTCGCGAGCCAGGCACGAAGGATCGGTTGCACGGCAATGTCTCGCCGGGTCTTGAGCAGCAACCGCCGGCGATGCCGGCCCCGCAATAAAGCGAAGGGCGCCGGAGCGGGTCCGAGCACCCAAATCCCTTCGCCAAGCGGTGCGGCGCGGCCCAGCTCGCGGGCCAGCGCATCGGCCTGCTCAGCGGCATCGGCGCTGACGATGATTGCCGCAAGCCGTCCAAAGGGCGGCCAGTGGCCCGGCCGGCGTGCAGCCGCCTCGCTCGCCATGAACCCCGGAAGGTCACCCGCGATCAGCGCCTGCATGACTGGGTGCTCGGGCGAAAAGGTCTGCAGCAGCACCCGGCCAGGCGCCTCGGCGCGGCCCGCCCGGCCCGCCACCTGATGCAGCAATTGCACCGTGCGTTCCGCCGCCCGAAGATCCCCACCCGCGAGCCCGAGATCGGCATCTACCACTCCAACCAGCGTCAAGTGCGGAAAATGCCAGCCCTTTGCGACAATCTGCGTCCCGATAATCAGATCGACCTCGCGGGCCGCGATGGCTGCGGCCGCCGCCGAGGCAGCCTGGGGCCCCGGCAAAGTGTCGCTCGCCATCACCAGCCGGCGCGCTTCCGGAAACAGCGCCTCGGCCTCCTCGGTGATCCGCTCGATGCCCGGCCCCACGGGGGTGAGTGTGTGCGCGGCACCGCAGGACGGACAGGTCTCCGGAACGGGAATGGTGTGTCCACAATGGTGGCATTGCAGGTGCCGACGCGAGCGATGCTCGACCAGCCAGGCCGTGCAATTCGGGCACTGCATGCGATGGCCGCACGCCCGGCAAAGAGTAAGCGGTGCGTAACCCCGGCGATTCAGGAACAGCATGGCCTGTTCGCCGCGGCCCATCGTCTGCGCGAGCGCTGAAATCAAAGGCGGGGCAAGAAACCGGCCGCGCTCGGGCGGGGTCTCGCGCATATCGATCGCGGCCACCTCGGGCAACTTGGCGCCCCCATGCCGGGACGGCAGGGTGAGGCGGCGATACCGGCCGGCTTCCGCGTTCGCCACCGTCTCCAGGCTCGGGGTGGCGGAAACCAGCACGGCGGGAGCCCCGGCCAGGCGCGCACGCACAACCGCCATATCCCGCGCATGGTACACAACCCCGTCTTCCTGCTTGAAGGCGGTCTCATGCTCCTCGTCCACCACAATCAACCCGAGATCGGGGAACGGGAGGAACAGGGCGGACCGGGCACCAACTACAACCTGCGCCTCACCTTCAGCGACAGCCCGCCAAGTAAGCCGCCGGGTGCGGGAGGAAAGATCCGAATGCCATACGGCCGGTGCGCACCCGAACCGTCCGGCGAATCGCTCCAGCCACTGCGCCGATAGCGCGATTTCCGGGAGCAGAACGAGAGCCTGGCGGCGCTGCCGCAGGCAAGCCGCAATGGCCTCGAAATAGACTTCCGTCTTGCCAGAGCCAGTGACGCCCTCGAGCAACGTTACGGAGAAGGCGCGCGCGGCAACGGCTGCTTGAAGAGGGGCGGCGGCGGACCCCTGGACCGCGGACAATTCAGGGCCAGGATGTGCCGGATTGGGCGGCTGAAAACGTTGGGAGGCGGGCAACGGAACAGGTTCGATCAGCCCAGCCTCAGCCATGCCACGCACCACGCTGGCAGTTACTTTGGCGAGCCGCACGAGCTCGGGGGTGGTGCGAGGCGCGCAGCTCAACGCGTCCAGCACCCGCCGGCGTGCCTCAGTCAGCCGTGCTCTGTTCGAACCCGGCGCGGCTTGCCAGCCGGCAAGCACCGGGGGCCGGTCAACCACCCGCAACGCCATTGCCAGGACCTCGCCGGGTGGGGAGAGGGTATAATCGGCAACCCAATCCACAAACCGGCGCGACCCCTCCGGCAACGGAGGCGTCTCGAGCACCCCGATCAGCGGCTTCAGCTTGTGCTCCGGCACAGCGTCGCCCGCGCCGTGGTCCCAAACCACTCCGATCTCCTCACGCCGGTTCAGAGGGGCAAGCACAACATCGCCCGGCTGAGGATCGAGCCCGTCCGGGATCAGGTAATCGAAAGCGCCAGCAAGAGGATACGGAAGCAGAACGGGCACGCGTCTTTGCTTCCGGTAAGCGCCGCCCATCTGTATCGTCCCTAGTCATGAGAATCGCCGTTCAGATGGTTGGCCCGTGACGGCCCCAAACCGCAAGTTCGATGATGCCGCGGCCGAGCAGGTGGTCGGATTTCTGCGGGCGCATCCATCCTTTCTGGCAGAGCGCCCGGAACTCTACCGGGCGCTACACCCACCGGTTCGGGTTCATGGCGAGCCCTTCGCTGACCATATGGCCGCCATGTTGCGGGCTGAGCGCGCCCACGCAGCAGCCATGACCGAACGTGCCGATGGCGTGCTGGCGGCCGGCCGTGCCGCGGCTGGGTTGGCGGGCCGGGTACAGGAGGCGGTGCTCGCCCTGTTTGGCGCCTCCGACCCGGCCGAATGTGTGGCGTTGGAGTTCCCCGGCTTACTTGCCGTGGATGCCGCCGTGCTCTGCCTCGAAGCGGTCCACCCGCATGTGCGCACATTGCCCGCTGGGGCCATCGGTCACCTCCTTCAAGGGCGCGATGTTCGGTTCCGCACCGCACCCGAAGATGCGGCGCTGCTGCATGCAGAGGCCGCGCTGCTTGCCCGGTTTGACGCTTTGATTCGGGTGCCGGGGTCCGGTCCGGCCGCGCTGGTCGCGCTCGCAACCCGTGACGAAGCGATGCTGGAGGCTTCGCAAGGGCAGGGTGCACTCGCCTTTCTCGGCCGGGCTGTCGCCGCCGCATTGGGGCGATGACGGGCCGGCGAGCCGAAACTCCGGTCGTTGCAGACCGCCTCGGCGAGCAGCACACTGAGAGCCCGGCGCGCATTGCGGATTTGCAAGCGAGAGTTGAAGCAAGAGTTGGACCAGATGCGGCCCGCCCAGCGAGCCTGAAGCAGGCCGAGGATGCTTTCCTTGCTTGGCTTGGGCATGAACGCCGTGCTTCAGCGCTTACGGTCGAAGCCTATGGACGCGATCTGGCGGGTTTTTTCCGGTTCCTAACCAAGCATCTTGGAGGCGAACCCGGTCTTGCGACGCTCGGCGAGCTAAGGACCGCCGATTTCCGGGCCTGGCTCGCCGCCAAGGCCGCGGAGGGAATAGGGAATACGAGCCGCGCGCGCCATCTTTCGGCGGTGAGAAGCTTCTTCCGGTTCCTCTCACGGCGCCACGGCATGAATGCTGCGGTCGTGGATCTCATCCAGACGCCCCGCGTTAGCAAGCCGGTGCCGCGCGCGCTCTCACCCGGCCAGGCACGAACCGTTTCCGATGAAATCGGCACGTTGTCGGACCGGGCTGCTGTGGCGGCCCGTGATACAGCGTTATTCACCTTGCTCTATGGATGCGGATTGCGGATTGCGGAAGCATTGTCGCTATGCGTGCGCGATACTCCGAAGCCAGGAGATGACGCACCGCTTCAGGTGACCGGGAAAGGATCGAAGCCACGCATCGTGCCGGTCTTGCCGGTGGTGCGCGAGGCGATCGCGGGCTGGCTCGCGTATCATCCCGATCCTCGGCCCAGTTCGCCCCTATTCACTGGTGTGCGCGGCGGAAGGCTCAACCCAGGTATTGCCCAACGTACCTTGCGTGATTTCCGCCGCCGCCAAGGGCTGCCCGAGCACACGACGCCGCATGCGTTGCGCCATTCCTTCGCGACCCATCTGCTCGCCGGCGGGGCCGATCTTCGGTCGATTCAAGAGCTTCTCGGACACGCGAGCCTATCCACCACGCAGCGGTATACGGCGGTCGATATGAGCCGGCTCATGGAGGTTTGGCGGCGCACTCACCCTCGGGCGGGGCGATGCCAAGACTAAGAGTGAACGGATCGACCGGGTAGCGGACCCCAACCAGGGTGAGCCCAGACGCCGGTGCGGTTGGACCGGCGGCCGCGCGGTCGCGGGCGGCCAGCGCTTGGGCCACTGCGGAAACCGGCCAGCGTTCCTCGCCTACAAGCCGTAAGGTGCCAACCATGTTACGTACCTGGTGATGCAGGAAACTGCGCGCCTCAGCGGTGATCTCGATGATGTCGCCCGATCGCGTGACGTCGAGCCGATCGAGGGTGCGAAGCGGGCTCGTGGCCTGACAGGCGGCGGCCCGGAAGGAGGAAAAATCGTGCCGCCCAAGTAAAGACAACGCCGCCGCTTGCATCGCTGCGGCGTTGAGGGTTTGCGGCACATGCCACACGCGGTGTGCGAGCAGAGCCGGACGGGCCGGGCGATTGAGAATACGGTAGCGGTAAATCCGCTTGATCGCGCAGAAACGGGCATTCCACCCGGTAGGCGCCGGGGCCGCCGCGAGCACAACGACTGGGTGCGGTTTCATATGATAGTTCAGGGCCTCGCGCAGCTTGCCTGGCGAGTATTCGCGACCCAGTGCGATCTGCACGACTTGGGCCTCGGCATGCACGCCCGCGTCGGTGCGTCCGGCCACGATGCTGGCCACCGGCTCGCCTCGATTCAGCATTGCTGCTGCGCTTTCGAGAATCTGCTGAATCGAACAGCCGGCTTGCTGACGTTGCCAGCCGACATAGGGCGCGCCGTCGTATTCTAGTTGAAGGACCCAGCTCCGGTTCATTCCGTCTTGTCCTACAGGCGCACGTAGGAAAGAGCAAGGCGCGTAGAGCGGGATGACTTTAATTGGAGCCATCCCGATTTGGCGCCTTAACTTTTAGAGCAGGCTTGCCGGAGGTTTCGTTCTCGGGCGGTCTTGGTTATGACCCCACTGTAATGGCGACGGTACCGTTCCAATAGAGCGCGTGTTCTTGCTGATACGCAGCGCCGTCATAGGCTACCGAATCCACATACAGATTGCGGTCTGTTGAAGGCGTGCCTCCCCAGGTGTCATTGATAAACGAAACCTCTACATTGTGCGGACCTGGACCCCAGTGTCCGGT